>CAZYKJ010000042.1:2242-6503 GCA_964648065.1 uncultured Gammaproteobacteria bacterium | reverse complement strand
TGTTGGCGATGTTGTCGGGAAAAGGGATCAGCGGCGTGAATGGTTTGGAGGGGCATTTGGCTTCGGCTTGGTTGGATGCAAAGAATCGAAAGGCTTGGAAATTTCCGTTGCTGGCGTTGATTGTCTCGGGTGGTCACACGGAACTCGTGTTGATGAAAGATTTTTGTAAGTACAAAATCGTGGGACAGACGCGCGATGATGCGGCGGGTGAAGCTTTTGATAAGACAGCGAAGTTGATGGGATTACCCTATCCGGGAGGTCCGCAGATTGCGAAACTGGCGCTGGAAGGAGATTCGGCGAGTTTTGATTTGCCGCGGCCGATGATGAAGGATGAATCGCTGGATTTTAGTTTTAGCGGATTGAAAACGGCGGTGCGAATTGCTTGGGAGCCTTGGGCGAAAGGTCCGGTCGAACGCCGTGAGGGAGCAAAGCGGAATTTGGCGGCGTCTTTGCAGCAAGCGATCGTCGATGTACTTGTCGAGAAGACGTTGCGAGCGGCGAAGAAGTATAAAGTGAAGGGCGTGTTGCTTGTCGGAGGAGTTTCGGCGAATCTTTCTTTGCGAGAGCAGTTGGGAGCACGGATTTCGTCCGACTTGTCAGACGTTGTGTTTTTGCCGTCTGATCGCCAATACATCACGGACAATGCGGCGATGATTGCAGCGGCGGGATATTGGCGTCTCAAGAAGGGCGAGAAGCATGATTGGAAAAAGATGGACGCTGATCCAGAATGGAATGTATGAAGTTTATCGTTTCACGCATTGAAGATTGGGACATGGTGGCAAAAGAACTTGTCACGCGTTTGAAGCCGGGAATAATTATTGCTTTGTCCGGTCCGCTTGGGGCAGGGAAGACGACCTTCGTGCAATCCTTGGCGAAAGTTCTTGGAGTGAAGGATGTGCCGAGGAGCCCGACATTTTCTTTGTTGAGAACGTATCGATTGCCGGAGGAGGTGCATGGCATCGAACGTCTTGTTCATGTTGATGCGTATCGTTTGGAAGAATCGTCGGATGCGCATGCGTTGGGATTGGATGAGGAGCTCGCGGCCGGAGATGCGGCGATCGTGATTGAGTGGCCGGAGAAATTGGGATCGCTGCTCGCAAAGCTTCCGATGGTGCGCGTACAAATCGAAACGGACGCTTCCGGCGTCCGTCGCGTATCGATTGTTTAGCTATTCTTTGGTTGCTTTTGGCTCTTCCGGCTTTGCCTCGTTCGTTCCCGGCTCGGCGACTTCGGAATCCGTGTTGGCGACTTCGAGCACTTCGTCGACGCTTGTCAGACCATCGAGAGCTTTGAGGAGGCCGTCTTGGGCCATGGTGATCATGCCGTTTGCGGTCGCCATTTCTTCGACACGGGCTTCGCTCACATCCTTTTTTAAGACTTCTTCTTCGATTTCATTTGTCATCGTGAAGATTTCGTAGATACCGACGCGGCCGCTGTAGCCGTCATCGCCGGGTTGGAGCTTTTCCGGATCCGGTTCCATGAAGCTTAATTTGTTTACGTCTACGGAGTAGCCGGAATTTTTCGGAATGGCGCCGAGAATGCGTTTGACTTGATTCATCTTTGCAGCCGTCAATTTTGCCGGACGTGCAGTTTCTTTTGTGAGACGTCGAACAAGACGCTGGCCGATGACGGCATTCAAGGCAGGTGCAAGCAAGAACGGTTTTACGCCCATCGAGAGAAAGCGGGGGATGGCGCCGGCGGCGGAGTTGGTGTGGATGGTTGAGACGACCAAGTGACCGGTGAGAGCTGCTTGAATGGCGATTTCTGCGGTTTCACCATCACGGATTTCACCGACCATCACGATGTCGGGGTCTTGGCGGAGAATGGAACGCAAACCTTTGGCGAAGTCGTAGCCGCGTTCATGCTCAATTTGGCTTTGATTGATGCCCTGCAATTTATATTCGATCGGATCTTCGAGCGTGATGATTTTGACCGTCGGCTCATTCAGCTTTTTCAAAATCGCGTACAGTGTTGTCGTTTTACCGGAGCCGGTCGGACCGGTGGTGATAATCATGCCATTTGGTTTTTCGATTTCGCGCACCAAATCTTCCAAGGCTTTGCCGCGAATGCCGAGCTTGTCGAATTCGAGAGCGATGGCTTTTGGACGCAAGATACGCAAGACGACGGATTCGCCGAAAGCCGTGGGCAAGAAGCTGACACGAATGTCGATCTTTTCGTTGGTGAGATAAATCGTGATACGTCCGTCTTGCGGAACATCCTCGACGTTGATTTTGACGCCGGCGAGCAATTTCAAACGGCTGATCATCTGCTTCCATGCGGCTTTGGGAAGGGAAGCGGCGTCGCGTAGCCGGCCATCGACGCGGAAACGGATTTTGACGTCTTCTTCTTCGGCTTCCACGTGCACGTCGGAGCTGCCGATCTTCAAAGCGGCGCCGAACATCAAGGTAATGACGTCGGTGGTGCTTACCTCGCCAATTTTTTTCTGGAGATCCTTGAAGTCGTTGATTTCTTTTTCGTATTTGGCGATGTCGGCTTGCTCGATGCGATAGCCGTAAATAACTTCTTTTGGAACCGGAAGTTTTTCGTAGAGTTTGAGTGCGTATTCAAAGCTGTCATCGGAAATCAAATAGATACCGACATTGGCATGGCGATCTTTGCGAATGCTTTCCGCAAGCTGGTCGATATCTTTACCCGGATTCGTGGTGCCAAGACGAACTTCATCGCCGATCAAATAAAAGGGGATGACGCGCAAGGTTGCTGCCGTGTCCTTGGTGATGAGCGTGAGCGCTTCGGGAGCGATGGGAAAACCGCGCAGGGCGATATAAGGGACGCCGGTTTTAGCGGATTGTTCTTGGACAAGTTTTTCCTTTTCTCCGGTTTTAATTTCGCCCATCTTTTCCTCGAGTGCGGCGGCGACTTTTGTCGTGGCCTGAGGTTTTGCTGCGGGTTTGGCCGGTGCCGTAGTCGTTGTTGTTGCGTTCGGCTTTGGCGAAGCAGCCGCGGCTTTTGCGGCATTTGCTTGTCTTGCCTGCTTCAACAGGTCCTCAATGGATGAAGCTTTGGCCATAGGTTTTTACGCCGAACGTCGGGATAGAGCGAGACACCAGCGATGGAGTTTTGGGAGTGCGCCGCCTTCGCCGAGCTTGAGGAAGAGGCGATGCCAAGCGGCGTATTGGAAGGTGATGGCGAGGGTACCGGCAATGAGGGTCGTGATGAAGAAAATACAGACGAACAAAACAAATCCGAAATAGACGAGAGCGCTGTTATTGATGAGCGCCGCGACGGCCATCAAGAGGAACACCGGCAAGGCCATGAGAATAAAGGCGATGATGCCAGCGACAAGGATGGCGGCGCCGAAGAGGAATAGGATGGTTCCGATTTCAAATGCCGTAAGCCAGCCGGAGCGGAGTAGCATCCAAGCGCGCATTAATGCTTGATTGACGTGGGCGTCTTGTAAAACGATCGCGTTTAAAGCGAAGATGTGAATTGCGGCGAGGGCGACAACGGCGAGTGCGTAGACAACGACGCCGACAGCAGCCATGACGCCGAGACCGCTTACCTGATTCACTTGGGACAAACCGTAGGGGACAAGAAAAACAAATTTAGCGAGCCAGCTCAAGAACAATGTGATGATATTCAATGCGAGAACGCGCCATGCATAATGTGCGCCAACAGAAATGCTTTCGCGGAACATCGGAGCACGGCCGCGAATCAATCCGCCGAGACCAAAGACGAGCGCGCCTTGAGCGATGACGGAGAGACCGACGAGAATGGCGATGATTAAGAGCGCGATGATGATGCTTTGGAAGAGTCCGAGGATGGCAACGGGACCATTTGCCGAAACGATTTCGGCCCAGAGGACAGTGAGGGCCGGAGGAGTGCCGCCGGTGGTGACGGTCAAACTCGACCGCCCTGCTTCGCGGAATGTCGTCAGCAAAACGTCATAGACGCCGCCCGTGTGAAGGAGGCCGGCGAAGAGCGCCAAAGGCCACAAATAACGGCGAGACCAAGCATCGCGGAGCGCTTCCGGAATGATGACGCGATACAACGGTTGATGACCTACTTTTGTATTATTTTTGCGAATCATACGATGCACACAGAATAACATAAAACGGGCAGGTTTGCCCGTTTTCTGTTTTGTGATTAACCGGTGACTTCGACGCCTTCTTTTTTTAGCTTGGCTTTCGGATTGGCCGGAGGGAAGCCGACGACTTTTTCGAATTCGTCGCGTTCGATGGTTTCGTGTTTGACGAGGTGTTCGGCAATGCGGTCCATGGCGGCGCGATTGTCGGCGATCAAC
>CAZYKJ010000042.1:0-2223 GCA_964648065.1 uncultured Gammaproteobacteria bacterium | reverse complement strand
GTGTCCAAACCTTGTTTGATCAGCGCATCAATTTCTTTGTCGATCAGCACGGCTTTTTCTTCGGAGTAGTCGCGTGTCTCTTGGATTTCGCGGCCGAGGAAAATCATTTCTTCGCGATGGCCGTACGCGCGCGGGCCGAGCGCGTCGCTCATGCCCCATTGCGTGACCATGTTACGGGCGAGGCGTGTCGCTTGCTGCATGTCGTTACTTGCACCCGTGGTCAAATCGCCGAAGATGCCTTTTTCGGCAGCGTATCCGCCGAGCGTCATGGCGATATCTTCCACGTATTCCTGTCGGCGGCGCATCATGCGGTCTTCGGTTGGAAGTTTGATGGTGTAACCGGCGGCGCGTCCGCGGGAGATGATCGAAACTTTTTGTACCGGATCGGCGTGGGGGAGCAAGTGCGCAACCAAGGCGTGGCCGGCTTCGTGATAGGCCGTGACTTTGCGCTCGTCCTCATTCATCAAGTGGCTCTTGCGTTCCGGACCAAGCATGACTTTCTCGATGGACTCGAGCAGGTCTTTCATCGTGACTTCTGTCTGATTGTGACGGGCGGCGAGAATGGCGGCCTCGTTCATCAAGTTCATGAGATCGGCACCGGAGAAACCCGGCGTGCGCTCGGCGAGTTTGCGGATGTTGGTGTCCTTGGCAAGCGGCTTGTTTTTGGCGTGAATGGTCAAAATTTCTTCGCGGTCGCGAATGTCCGGAGGATCGAGGACGACGCGGCGATCGAAGCGGCCCGGGCGGAGGAGTGCCGGGTCGAGCACATCCGGACGGTTGGTTGCGGCGATCACGATCACGCCCAAGTTCGGCTCGAAGCCGTCCATCTCGACGAGAATTTGGTTCAGGGTTTGTTCGCGTTCATCGTGGGAACCGCCTACGCCGGAACCGCGCTGGCGGCCGACGGCATCGATTTCATCGATGAAGACGATACAGGGCGCGGACTTCTTTGCCTTCGCAAACAAATCGCGAACGCGCGAGGCACCGACGCCGACAAACATTTCGACGAATTCGGAACCGGAGATGTGCAAGAACGGAACTCCGGCTTCACCGGCAACGGCGCGTGCGAGCAAGGTTTTACCTGTACCCGGCGAACCCATCAGCAAAACGCCTTTCGGAATTTTGGCGCCGAGTTTGGCAAACTTTTCCGGACTCTTTAGAAACTCCACGACTTCGGTTAATTCTTGTTTGGCTTCGCGTACGCCGGCGACATTCGCAAATGTGACTTTCTCCTGATCCTTGGAGGTTTCACGTGCGGTTGATTGTCCGAAGGACATAGCGCGATTGTTTTGTCCTTGGACTTGGCGGAAGAAGAACAGCATCAAGCCGAAGACGAGAAGCAGCGGGATAAGGGACTGCAGCAAAATGCTACCCCAATAGCTCCAACCGGATTCTTCTTTGACGGTCGTCTTAATATTGCGTGCCTTCTCTGGATCTACGCCGTAGTTTTTGAGCAATTCGGAAACGGAAGTTTGCGGCTCTTTTTTGACCGTGACTTTGGAATTGTCGGACAGCGTCACTTCCATGTTGTCGCCGGTCACGGTGATTTCGCTCACTTTCCCATCTGCGACTTGGCTTGCGAATGAAGCCTGGTCGAGGGTCTTTTTGCCGCTATCGAGATTGATGCTTGCAAGGGCCACGATCACGAGGACCAAAGCACCGCCAATCAAGAGACTATTTCGGAGAGTCGGATTCATAGGGTTTCGCCGAGATTAAACGAAAACCGCCCACTTGTCTATGGGCGGTTTGCGATGCCTTTTTGATTAGGCTTTGGCTTCTTCCTTCTCTTCTTTTCCATCCTTCAATTTGCGGAGCGAGAGGCCCAAGCGGTGGGCGTCTGCGTCGATGGAGATGATGCGGAAGTCGAATTCGTCTCCGACGCGGGCGACCTCGTTGACATCCTTGACCGGTTTGGCGGCCAATTCGCTGATGTGGGCGAGACCGTGAATATCCGGGTCGAGCTCGACGAAGAGACCGAACGGATTGATCTTGAGCACGCGTCCCTTGACCCACTGGTTGACCTCGTACTTTTTGGCGACGGCCTTCCAAGGATCTTCGACGAGCTTCTTCATCGACAAGAAGATTTTGGAACCTTCGAGGTTGATGACTTCGGCGCGGACATGATCGCCGACCTTGAGAACATCGCGCGGATGATCGATGCGCTGCCAGGCGATTTCAGAGATGTGTACCAAACCTTCCAAGTTCTCGTCGAAGCGCACAAAG
>CAZYKJ010000041.1:0-6623 GCA_964648065.1 uncultured Gammaproteobacteria bacterium | reverse complement strand
GCATCGAGTTGGCTTCCGCCAAATCTGCTTCGAGCTCCGCCACCTCTGTCTCCAGCTCATCAACGCGACCGTCGTCGACGATCGGTTCAGCTGGGAGAACCGTGCTCGGCACCGACGCGTCCGATGGACGAAGCGGAACCGTATAGGTCACGCCCGCCACCAGCCACTGCGCACGCCGATAGTCCTCGCAGGACTGATACAGCGCGCTAGAGCGGCTCATCATGGGCCGCTCGCCGGGCAGATTGTCGAAGCACACCGAGATCACCTGACCCGGATTAAGCTCCTCGATCTGCTCCATCGAGAGATGCAGCCCCGGCGCAAGTGCATGTGCTCGGGCCGCTCGATTGAGGTCGCGCAAATGCGCGCCTCGAAGAACTCGGATTCGGGCGACGCCCGTCTCGGCATTCGCCGACACGGTTTCGACCAGTGAGTCCTGGGCAGAAGCGATGCTTGCCGAGAGCAAGCACCAAGCCGCACAAGCCGTCAGGATGAGACGACTGAAGGTCGGCAGACGCTTCATGGAACACTCCTCGTAATTGGGAAAGACCCATGCGTATTGAGTGGTTTTTTTCCGGAAAAGTCAAGGCCCCGCACCGCACTCCGCCAGCTGGCAGATTGCGATACGGGGCTAGGCCTAGTAGTGGGTCGTTAGACGACCCTCTTGCGAGTAACACTGTCTCCGGTCTCCAGATCATCGAAGATGCTCAACGACGCCGGAGCATCCTTCTTCAGATCGCTGTGCTTGACCGCTTCGGTCGGATCCGGCTCGAAGCCGGGATCCGTCGTAGCAGCCCCGAAGGATGGAGGCGTCAGCGTCTTGCCCGTGCGGGCTTCGAGGCGCTTGCGATCCAAAGCAGCCTGGTCGATGATCGCCGTCTTCTCGTCTTCACGAGGACTCGGCTTCTCTCCATCGACCTCGGTACGAACTTGCGACCGATCGTAGGAATCCGTCGTCTTACGATCGCGCTTGCGCTTGGCTCTGCCGCCCCTGTTAGGCGGAAGGGCGTGCTGGCTCGGTCGGAACGGAACATCGTCGGAGAATCCCGCCTCCGGAGGTCGCTCCGGTGGACGAACCCCGGGATGAGTAGCTTCACCCGTGAGCGACTCGGCGGATGGGATCCGCGACTCATCACCCTTGGGCGGGACCGAAGCCGGTTCATCCGCGATGAGAGCGGGAATACTGCCAAATCCGGGAATCTTCACTCCCGATTCGGTACGTTCTCTCGCCAGATCGGGGACGCTCTCGTCGAGATCGCCGAACCATGAGTCGGTACTGTCAGCTCTGGAAACCATCGGTTCGGAAACAGCGGGCGCTGCACCGACCAACGGCTCCGAAACCGGCAACACGAACGCAAGATCCGGCGCAAGAAGCGAGCACAGCGTGTTGTAGACGCCGCTTTCGACATCCTTGAATCGAGTTGCGACCGTATGAACGAGCTCCATCGCTCTCATGAGCGACGGCTGCGAATCGTCCGTGATTCTCGAGGCATTGCTGATGCCGAGACCGAGATTCACGAAGAATTCCGCGTGGAATCGACGCATGGCATCTTCGGCGCTGGACTTGAGCTCGATGAGATCACCCTCCGCCTTCTTGGCCTTGGATTTCCACTCATCGATTTCCGCGTCCTTCGCTTTCAGCTTTGCATCGTGCTCGCTCGTTAGCGAGATCACGCGAGCCTCGGCGAGCGCCTGCGCCTGCTTGGCAGCACCGATCGCTACCTCGTCCCTGAGATGCACCACGGGCGCATCTCGATACACGACCTTGGGCTCGGGAGCTTCGGGCGGAGGCGCATTCTTGAACTTCTCGTAGGATTCGAGCAGGGCAAGAAACACCTTCTTGGAATACGTGATGTTCCCCATCTTGGTATTCCAGATATCCATGAACTCCTTCACCTTGCCCTGTGCTTCGATGATGGTGTTCTGCTGCCGAGTGCCTTCTTCGATGGCGATCTGCTTGGCTCGGCGGGGCCAGAAGACGATGTCCATGATGAGATAGGTCGCACCGGCTCCGGACAAGAGCGCGATGAGAAGCCACAGGTAGAAATACGGATTCGATTCGAGCGGCGTGGCGGCCGCGGGATTCGTTGACGAAAAAGTAGAAGGAATACCATCGGCAGTCGTCGGCTGCAGAACGGAATCATCGGAAGGCGTAACAGCCTCCTCCGAAGTGAGATCATGATCGGCGGCATCCGTCGCGGATACGCTCGAAGGGGCAGCAGTGGACGCATGCTCGGCATTCGAACGCACAAGCGTTCGACCGGCAGCCTCGATGACACTGCGCACCTGCTCGATGCTCGGAGGCTGCTCCGCACCCATCAGATCCGCGAGCTCGACGAGCCACGAACCAAGCTGGGCAGGCGCAGGCACCGTCTCGGCGACGGGAGCTGCATCAAGCGTCCGGACCATCTCTTCGGCGCGCTCGCCCGGCGTCAAATGGCGCTCGGCGGGGACGCGGTAAATGGTCAGGAAATCGCTATTCGATGCCACGAGCCAACGGGTGGAGCCGCTGTCGCGCACATCCGCATACGTGATGCGTTCAGACGTTCCGTTGACGGTCGGGCAGATACCGTTACGCAGGTAGCTGCCATTGCCAAGTCGATAGATGATGCGACACTGATTGGCCGCCTCGAACTGCTCCATCGACACCTGTCGCGACTCGTCGAGATCCGCATTGACGCGGTCGACGATATCCTGCGGCGAGACACTATGACCGGGCAATGCGCGCCCGACCGTGAAGCAGCGATAGCCCTCGGGGCATCGCGCGTCGTCGCTACGTAGCTCCATGAGCTCGCCCGGTGCGGGCGCGGCGTAGTCGTCCTGGGCCAGCACCGTAAGCGGTACCAGCAAAGTAATGAGGAATGCAGCGATGGTGAACAAACGCAGCATGACTTCTCTCTTTCCTTCTTCCCGTCTCGCTCTATGAAGGAACGAACCGTATCGCCTGGCATTCCAAGCGACGGCTCACCTCATCATACAATAGGATATTCGTCAAGGTTGCAATGTCCGACTGTTTATGGCTAAAATACGGCTCAATGAAGCGTTTTCTTGTCTACGGAACCCATCCGGAATTGTCGCTCGCAGAAACGCGGGCATTTTTGGGCGACTTGCAAATTGATTTGATCGAAACGGCTGCGCTTTTGGAGCCGGAAAACTTTGATGGATTCGCCGTTCAAAACCGTTTGGCCGGCATCGTCAAACTCGGCGACGTGATGATTGAATCCCCCGTCTCCGAACTCACGGCCGCTACCCTCGCCGATCTGATCGAAAAACTGCCGCGCGGTAATCGCATTTTATTTGGCATGTCCTTCTACGGCGGAACCAATGCCGATCGCAAAGCACTCAAAAATCTTCCAATCGAGTTGAAACGCGAATTGCAATCTCGCGAGAAATCCGTTCGCTGGATCACGGGCGACAACGGTGAAATTGCTCCGGCCGCCATTTCCAAAATGCATCTCATCAGCGAGGGCTATGATTTGAATATCGTCATCAAAAATAAAATCGCCTTCGTCGGTCTCACCACCCAAATCCAAAACATCGACTCCTGGAGCGAACGCGATTTCGGCCGCCCATTCCGCGATGCAAAGACGGGCATGCTTCCTCCGAAGCTCGCCCGCATGATGGTGAATCTTGCGCAGCCAAAAAATACTCTGCTCGATCCGTTCTGCGGCGGCGGAACCGTTGCGATGGAAGCCGGTATGATGTTTCCGGATTTGAAAATCATCAGTTCCGACATCGACGCCAAACAAGTTTCCGGCGCCGAACGTAACAATGAATGGTTGATCGCGCACGGCTTTTTGAAAACGGCAGACAAGGAGCGTCTGACATGGCTTGTCTCCCCCGCACAAAACATTGATTCAAAAGTGGATGCATCCATCGACACCATCGTCACCGAAGGCTTTTTGGGCAAGCCTTTGTCCGGAAATGAAACAAAAGAAGACCTCGAAAAAAACAAACGTGAAGTCGAAGCCGTCTGGAAACAAACCCTCCCGACCCTCGCCAAAATCCAACCCGTCGGCGGCCGCCTCGTTTGCATTTGGCCCACCATGAAATCCAAATTCGGCTCCGTAACCGTGGATCCGATGGCGGATGCCGATACTGCCGGCTACAAGCTCCTGAAGCAGCTCTCCTACGCACGTCCCGACCAGAATATCCGCCGAAATATCGTTATCTTGGAGAAGGAATAGGCCATAACCATTGACAAAACGGCTTTTTTAGTGTACGTTAATCCGTTCTCCGGATATCCTTCCGGAGCGCACCTTGAAAGGATAGATTTATGGGCCAACAGCCCGAAACAGATGATCGCGACACGCTCGTCGACGCCATCGATAGCAGCATCGGGATGCTGCTCAGCCTTCCGACGCGGACCTTTGCGTCCGGAGCGACGATTCTCAACACCGAGAATCTCGCCGGCTATTACATCGTTCTCACGGGGAAGGCGGTCGAATACGCCATCTCCCCAGAAGGTCAGCCCGATGCGGATCGCGTCGAGCTTGGTCCCAAGGACATCATCGGCCACGGAAACTTCATCCGTGTCGAATCGATCACAGACATGACAGTCGCGATCGTCAACAGCGAAATTCTCGCCAGGTCGACCCCGACTGTCCGTAGCAAGGTCGCCGATTATCTGCTCGAGGCGGCGCGCAAGCGCAGCACCCTCGAGCGTGATCGGATCATCATTCTCGCGTCAGAACTCGCGGAACAGCGATCCCTCGTCGAAATGCTCGAGAGCCAAGCCGACAGCCTGCGCCTCGAGTTCGAGGCCAAGCTGAACGCCAAGACCGCCGAGATCGAGAACCGCATCATCGACAACACCCGTCTCGCGCGGCGCGTGAAAACGCTCACGCGTGAGCTCGATCACAAAAACCGCGAGCTCGACTCGGCGGCAACCATCCTCCAGCTCTACAAGGAGGAGATCGATGAGGTCGAGGAAACGCTCAACAAGCGTAGCCACGAACTCTCGGAGCTTCGAGACGAACTCGCCGGGCTGTCCGGCCTCGCGCCAGTCCTCGAGCGCATGATCACCTCGGGAAACACCGAGTGGGCAAGCGTCGCGCAGAAAGCGCTCACCATGCTCTATGCGCAGGGCAAAGGCAGACTGCACTAGCCCCACCTCTAAAAAAGCGAGCCGAAGTACTTCGGCTCGCTTTTCTGTTACACATTTTTACGGATAAATCTGCTTCCCTTCTTCATCAAACAAGATAATTGCCTGCACCGGACAAGACTGTGCCGCGAGCAAGATCGTCTCATCATCCGCCGCTTTTGGGTCAACCACAAAAGCCTTGTTTTCTTCATCAAGCTGGAACACGCCCGGAGCCACCGTCACACAAGGTGCTGCCCCGATACAAAGGTCGCGATCCACTACGATCTTCGAAATCCGCAACGGCTTTTTCTCCTCCATAGTGTCGTGATTATGCGCCAAAGTACTTCTCTTTGTAAAACCGGAGCAATTGCTCGACTTCCGGAATACAGGATGGATCCCCCGTGCCGACTTTCGTGCGCTGCTGCAATTTCTCAAGCGTATCCGCACCTTCAAGCACCGCTTCCTCAATATCGTGATCTGTAATTTTCAACACTTTGTCGATAATACGACCGGCCTCCACCGTAATCTTATCCGTCTGGCCTGTCTTGCGATAATAATCGTTCACCGCGGATCGAAGCGCCTTGTCACCAAGCACCGAGCAATGAACTTTACGTGCCGGAAGCCCACCCAAACGCTCCATAATATCCTGCGGACGCAGCTTCAACGCTTGATCAACATCCATTCCGCCATTCTCCGTCACCATCACCGACAACATCGACGTCGAAGCGATCGCGGAAGCACAACCAAATGTCTTCCATTTAAAATCCTTAATCTTTCCATCCTCAATTTTCAACCAAACCTTCATCGCATCGCCGCAAGCCGGCGATCCAACCATGCCAAGATACGCCTCGCCATATCCGGCCTCATCATCCAAGAAATTTTTCGGATGAAAAAAGTGCTCTTTCACCATATCGGTGTAGAACCAGCCTTTTTCCTTTGTTGGGGCGACGACATCTCCCTTGCGGGCCTCCGCTGTCGCCGGTTCAATTGGATTGCTCATACGTTTATTCGAAATACTTCATATCAAGATTCGTCGGGCTGATTTTGCGCAGTCGTTCGATAATCCCCGGCATCACTTCAATCACCTTTTCTACATCCTGTTCCGTCGTCGAATGTCCAAGCGTAAAACGAATCGATCCATGCGCTGCCTCATAGGACAAACCCGTTGCGAGGATCACATGCGAAGGATCGAGCGAAGCCGAAGCGCAGGCCGAACCAGTCGAAGCCATAATACCCTCGGCGTCCAGATAAAGCACAGCTGCCTCGCCCTCAATGTCCAAAAACGAAACATTCGCACTATTCGCCAAACGTTCGGTCGGATGACCGTTCAAACGCGATTTCGGAATCTGAAGCAAACCCTCGACAAGACGATCGCGCAGCTTCGTCAAACGAGCCGTCTCCCCTTCACGATCCGCCTGCGCCAACTCAAATGCCTTCGCCAATCCCACAATTCCAGGAACATTCTCCGTACCTGCGCGAACATTGCGCTCCTGCCCTCCCCCGATAAAGAATGGCTGAACCTTCACACCACGGCGAACAAACA
>CAZYKJ010000040.1:0-6771 GCA_964648065.1 uncultured Gammaproteobacteria bacterium | reverse complement strand
CCATCGACCTTTACATTATCAGTGTAACGCTCTAACCAACTGAGCTACACGCCCATACTTCGATCAAATGCGAGCAGAAGAATAACCCGACTTCGCGAATCTTGCAAGAGGGATTTTAGGCCTTGGGAAAGGCTTTCTCGGCTGAGATAAAGGCGTTATGTTGGTCAAAAACCAGCTTCCAGCAGGTGCCTGGGAGGAAATCGAGTTCGGGGATCTGGGACCAGTCTGGCTTACACTGCCACTTCAGAATTGCCGCCACCATGGGTTCGCGATGGCTGACGATGATTGCGCAGGCCATATCCGGAATTGATTCCAAGACATCGAGAGCCGTCGCTTGGACGCGGGCTGCGGCATCTTCGTATGATTCGATATCGTTGAGTTTGAGCGAGAAGAGTTTTTGATGATAACCCGCTGCCGTTCGAAAATCTTCCAAAGGTTTGCCGATCCAGTCGCCGACCTTCCATTCGACGAGACGTTGGTCGAATTCCGGGTGCAATGTGTCAAAAGAGTCCGCAAGGATTTGGGCAGACTCACGCGTTCGTTCATGGGTTGATGCGACGATGCGATGAGGCAGACAGCCGGCATTTTTTAGTTGTTCGGCGAGAGAGCGCATCTGTTTTTTACCCGTTTCTCCGAGAGGGAAATCTTCGGAATAAAAAACATGCTCGGGATTGTCGACCAAGCCGTGGCGGATGAAGTACAGCGTTTTCATGCGTGAACGTTAACAGAAACACCCCCAAGCGGAAAGCGAGGGGGTGTACAGTAGAATCAGGCGGCCTGGGCGTTGGCCGGCTTGCGAGCGAGGAGTGTGAGCCGCTCGTTCTGATGGGGCTGGCCCGAGGCTGTGGTCTGCAGGCAGTTCACCATGTCTGCTTCGTAGGTGACGATCTCCCAGTCGGCCTTCTCGTAGGCTTCGAGGATTTCTTCCTTCTTCGGGAAGAAACGATCGTTGCGCAGCTTTGAGAGCGTGCCGATGTTGGTGAAGGCGACCATCGCGTGGAAGCCTCCTGGCAAGATCTTTGCCCTGATGCGCAGGAGCCTCTCGGCCGCCTCTTCGGGCTTCAGGTAGTGGAGAGAGAGGATGGTGAGGATGGCATGCCACTTGCCGTACTCGATGTGCAGATCGCGCATGTCGCAGTGGACGGCATGGACGCGGAGAGCTTCCGCATGCGCTTGTCGCTTCAGAAGAGCGAGCTCGTTCACGCACTTGTCCCAGCCGACGACGCGCATGCCATGGCGAGCGAGCGGGAGCGAGTTGCGACCTTCGCCGCAGCCGAGGTCGAGGACTTCGGCACCGGCAGGAAGGAGTTCGATGAGCTGGTTGACGATCGGTTCGGGCTTTCCATCAGCGAACGTGGTCATGAGACCTCCGAGAAAAAGGGCTGGATTAGTATAGGGGAAAATAGGGGAATGTCAAGGTGTCACCCAAAACAAAAACGGCCCGACATATGTCGGACCGTTTTTGTTGGAGCGGGTAGAGGGAGTCGAACCCTCATCTCTACCTTGGCAAGGTAGCATAATAGCCGCTATACGATACCCGCTCGGGTAACCGTGATAATTCGGCGACCCATACGTTAACAGGGAGCGTGCTCCTATGCAAGTGCCGACGGAGCTGGGCCATCAGCTGAGGCCTCGGCGGCTAGGCGCTTCCACTCGCGTTCTTTTCCGTAGCGACGAAGGCGTTTATAGCCTTGGGTAAGGGCTACGGTTAGCCCAGCCGCCCCAAAGGGCGTCCATCCTGGCAAGCCCACCGGGACCGGGCCTGTGACTTGAGCGAGTTTGGCATGTTTGCGGATCTCGATATCTTCTGCGGCTCTTGGATAGAGGATCGGTTCTTCGCCGCGCGTATCGACAACTCCTGAGATGCGCAGCGTGTCGCCTTTGGTTACGCGTGATGTTCGATAGCCGGCGGCCGGTTTGATACGGATCGAAATTGGGACTCCGTCTAGTTCCATTTCGATCTTGCTGGCGGTGACAGCGGTGACCGAGCCGGTGACTTGAATAAAGCTCCATGCATCTTCTTGCGACGGCGCGATCAAATCAACAACGCGAGTATTTATTTTTTTTCCTCCATCAGCAAGCGTCCATGTGTCTTTCGTGAGCATACGTAAATATAATCCATCGTCATTCATCGTGAGCGTGCCGGTGACACGGATATGTGTGCCGAAAGCAGGGGAGACTTGTTTGTTGGTGCCGTGTACGAGGAGGCCGCGGCCGTCGTCGGTGTGGAGGGTGCCTTGGTTTTTGCCGAGAATGCCGGGTTTGGCGCCGACGGTGCCTTCGAGGGAGACGCGGATTTCGGAATCGAGGGAGGGGAGCATAGCGAGGGTGACGAGAGGAGGAGGTGGCGTGATTTTTTTGGTGGTAGCTTTTTTGGTTGTTGCTTTTAGTTTGACGGACTTCGGAGCGGGGGACGTCGTTTTCTTTTTTGTCGTTCCAGCGGGTCCTGTCGGGGTTCGTACTTTTGGAACAATAGTTTGACTCGTCAAACTATTGCCAAAAGCACTCGCCCCGCCACCCGCTGGCACTCCATTGCTTGTTGACGACGAAGAGATGGAGATGGGAATCTCAATAGTTGGAGGGTGAACGATCGGAGTCGCTACTGGTGTTGGGGAGGGAATGAGGACGGATGCGGGTGTGGGGTTCGGAGGATCGATAATCCAGGCAGTTCCATCTGTATTCTTGATCCAGCTTTTATCTTTTGCAGTTGAGGGATATGTCATCCGTTCCGCTACCGATCCATCAGGACGAATCAATTCCACGCTGTCGCCGCCATTGTTGAGATGTGCGGAGGCGAGAGTGATGCGCCAGATGGCTCCGTCGACGGTGACATTGATCAATGTCGAATCTTGGAAGCGGAAAATCGTGGAGGATCCGTCCTTTAAGCTCCAGCCGATGGCTTGGCTAGGATTAACGGCGCTGGCTGCGTCTATATCTATATATTCATGGCCGGAGGAAGGGGCGGGGAAAATGGCGTTGAGACGGAGCTCGATGGGCGCGATTGTCGGCGTTGATTCTTGGATGATGGGAGTTGTTGTGGTTGCTACGACGGGCTGTTCCGTCTGAATCGGTAATTCGATCGTTGATGTGGAAATTATTTGCTCCGTACCGGATGTCCCGACAAGCGGTTCCGGCGGAGGAGTTTCGATTACTGTTTCGATTACTTCGACGATCGGTTCCGGTTCTGGAATTGGTTCTGGAGTTGGTGTCGGTTCTGTTATGGGTGCTGGCTCGTCAGGCACGGTGGCGATGGTGATTGGTAAGATGCAGCCATCGCAAATGCCGGGAGTTGCGAGATCTGATGTGCCGGGATCGAGATTTTTTGAACTGGTCGCGCTGATCCATGTTCCGTCGAGCGCGCGAATCATCGAAGTCTTCGTCGGAAGCGAAGATCCGGCTGGGGGAGTTCCGCTGTTTCCTGCGGTGTCGATGACGGATCCGTCTGGAGCGATTAATTCGATTTTGAGTGCGCTATTTGAAAGTGAAACGGCCGTGGTGACAAGTTGCGCTGGAACAGCGAGCGTGGATTTTGTATCCGTATCGATGTAGTTTGAAACAATATACGTGCCGTAAGCGGGGATCGTGCTTGTTGAAGCGAAGACGATATCTGTTGAGGCGGCGCCGCGGAGTTTGTAGCCTGCGAGGCTCAAATCTGCGTTCGTTGTGTTCCAAATCTCGAGCCATTCATCGGCCCAAGCAACTTCACCGATCATCGGCGTTGTTGCGGCGTGAACGGGGAGTGTGTCGTGGAAAAATGGGAGCGAGGAGAGGAGTAGCGAGAAAAAGAGAGCGCGAAAATACCGACCCACGGGGTGCGGGTGCATAGGCGGTAGGGCTTGGTTTTGTCCGCGTATCCGCTAGCGCGAATTTCCGGGACATTTGCAGAGCTCTTCTATACTCCGTTCAATTTTTTTTGAGTTTTGTCAAGGGGATAAGGGAGGGGAAAGTGATTGTGGATAAGTTCTGATTCTGTTCGTATTTACTAGTGTTTGACTTTTGTTCTAGTGCGTTCTATTCTTGTTCTATATGTCAGCTCCTCTCACGCCAAAACAAAAAGAGGTTCTCGATTTCATCGTGAACTTTATCAACGAGCACGGTTATCCCCCGTCGTATCGTGAAATTGCCGGCGGATTGGAGCTCGCGTCCCCTTCCACCGTTCATACGCATATTCAGTCTTTGCGTACGCGTGGCTTTTTGCGAGGTGCGGAATCCTCCGGTGGCAATCGCGAGCTTGAGCCGACAGACAAGGCGGTGCGTTGGGGTAAGAGCGTGATTCTCCCGCTCATGGGTTTGATTACGGCCGGTCAGCCGATTGAAGCGATTGAAGAGCGCGAGACATTTGCTGTTCCGGTAGACCTAGTCCCCGACTCTGCGAATTCATATGTTTTGCGCGTGAAGGGCGAGTCGATGATCGATGAAGGTATCTTCGACGGCGACTATGTCATCGTTGAACGTAATCCTTCACCGAAGAATGGCGATGTGGTTGTGGCGCTGCTTGAGAATGCGTTTGCGACGCTGAAAAAGTTTTATCGCGAGAAAGATCGCATTCGTTTACAGCCAGCCAACAAAACAATGCAGCCAATTTATTGTTACGATCCATTGATTCAGGGTGTTGTGCGGGCTGTTATTCGTTCCTACAAACAAATTTAATTCAGATCGAGGTTCTAGAGTCGCCAGGTTCCAGGCATGGACGTGACACGTGAGGACGTAAAGACGCATAGCGTCCACGTTCTACGTGTTTCGTGATCTTGGCGACTCCGGATTCTCGATCACATCGTCACTCGCTATTCGATTATGTCTTACGAAGCCGTTCAAGAGCCTGTCGAGGTTTTGGTCGCGTTCCGCAACAATAAACCGGAACCGATGATGTTTAAGTGGGGCAATCAACATTATCAAGTGAAGCAAGTAAATTTGGTGCATGCGGAACGCGTCGGACGCGAAAAGGTTTATTATTTTTCCGTTTCGGATGAAGCGAATGCCTATCGCCTATCGTTTCATACCGAATCTTTGGGATGGATGTTGGAAGAAACTTGCGTTCTATGATGTATGTCCAAGCGGATTATTATCCATCTCGACATGAATTCGTATTTTGCGTCTGTCGAGCAACAAGCGAATCCGACGTTGCGGGGTAAACCGGTGGGTGTTTGTGCGTATCTGCATCCATCCGGCTGCGTGATTGCAGCGTCTGTCGAAGCGAAACGTATGGGTGTGAAGGTGGGCATGAGTTTGCAGGATGCACGGAAGGCGTGTCGATCAACGGTATTTATTCAGAATGATCCGACGAAATATCGTGCGGTAACCTCGCGACTCTTTAAGATCTTGCATGAATTGTCCGATACGATTGAGCATTACTCGATCGATGAAGCGTTCGTCGATTTAACGGGCTGGGTTAAGGATGAGGCGGAGGCAGCTTTTTTGGCGGCACGGGTGAAGCGACGTATTAAAACCGAGATTGGTGATTGGCTACGCTGTTCGGTTGGTATTGCGCCTACACGTTTTTTGGCAAAGTTCGGATCGGATCGACAAAAGCCGGATGGACTTGTGATTATCACGAAAGAAAATCTTGATTCGTATTTGGCAAAGGTAAAGCTCGAGATTTATGTGGTATTGGTCCGCGTATGCGGCGGCGTTTGGAGCGTCGTAATATTCGAACGCCTTTGGAGCTCAAGAGGCATCCGGTTGGAAACTTGATGCGCATGCTCGGCAAGAATGGTTATTTTTGGAATTGTAAATTGAATGCAATCGAGTGCGAGAAACTGACGCTTGGCGATGCATTGCCCAAGTCTGTCGGTCATACGTATTGCGTTCCGGATCGCGTGAATCGCGAGGGGCAGGTTGAAGCGGTGCTCACGAAGCTCGCGGAACGTGCGGGAAGGCGTTTGCGTGAATACGGGTTGCTCGCAGAAAATATTTCCGTGTCCGTTGGACTGCGTGACTCGCATGCGTATGTCGGCGATTGGATTCATTTTGACGAACCATCGGATGATTCGTTTTCGATTGTGCGTCATACCATGCGTTTGCTACACAGCGTGTGGGGTGGCGAACGTGTGGATTTTTTGGGGGTAACGCTTGGCGGATTGTCGATACCGTCGCAACAAATGCGCTTCGATTCGTTTTCGGATCATGCGAATCTTCTTGTATCAAAATCCGTTGACAAGATTCGTGACCGGTATGGCGACCGTTCTATTGTGTTTGGTCGTATGTTTCGGCTAGGCGATGAAGCGCCAGATCGTATCGGTTTCCGTAAGATTGTCGGGGCCGGGTATGAGGGGTAATATCGGCCTATGTCTAAATGGCGCCTGTATAGCATCTTTTTGGTCACCGCCGGTATGGCGATCGCGTTTATCTATCTCAAGTTTGCGAGCTAACGGGTATGCGCACGGTTACGGATTTTCATCTTCATTCCAAATGGTCGCGCGCTTGCTCGAAGGATTTAACGATTCCGAATATTGCTAAAGCGTGCGAACGGAAGGGAATTCAGTTTGTCGGGACTTCTGATTTTACGCATCCGGCTTGGCGCGAGGAAATCGGAAAAGAGCTCGTGGATGAAGGCGGAGGGACATTTCGTCTTGCAAATGGCGATTCGTTAACGCGTTTTCTTTTGTCGACGGAGCTTTCGAGTATTTATAAGCGCGGAGGAAAGGTCCGTCGCGTACATCATTGTGTTTTGTCTTCGAGCTTGGAGGGCGTTGATCGATTTATTGCAGCGTTGCAATCGCGTGGATGTAATTTGAAAGCGGACGGACGTCCGATTCTTGGAATTGATTCGGA
>CAZYKJ010000039.1:0-6797 GCA_964648065.1 uncultured Gammaproteobacteria bacterium | reverse complement strand
TTGCAGCATCGCATGGGTAACAAGTTCCAGGCGGCTGTGAAGCCATATGCCATCTCGCTCAACATCCTTCGCACGGCTCTTAAGGAAGATCCGCTGAAAGCAACCGCGTTATTGTCTGACGAGACCAAGCTCCACACGACGGTCGAACGCATTGCCGATCGCCGCATCAAAGATTCCAAAGCTAAACTCCGTCGCGGCACGATCCGCGCCATGATTTATTTGTTTATCACCAAAATGCTTTTGGCTTTGGTGGTAGAGGTTCCGTCCGAACATCTCGTCTACGGCACGACGCATCTCCTTCAGCTCGGCATCAACGTGACATTCCCGCCTTTCCTGATGCTTTTAGTCGGTTTATTGATTCGCCCTCCAGCCAAGGAGAATATCCAGCGCATCAAGCGGGGAGTGGATGAATTGTTGTCTATTGAAGGACCAAAAGGCCGTGAAATCCGCATTGCCAAAAAGCGCGGCTGGATCGGCGCTTTGTTGTTCACGATCGCGTATTTGCTTACGTTCTTCGTCAGTTTCGGCTTGGTTAACACGATTCTCGTTGCCCTACACTTTACATGGGTGAGCGGTCTTGTCTTCATGTTCTTCCTTTGTGTCGTAAGTTTCTTTGCTTTCCGTCTCCGTTTGAGCTCGCGCGAATTCGTTGCCGTCGAACGCCCGGACAATATCTGGACCATTATCTCCGATTTCTTCTCGCTCCCGATTCTCCGCATGGGACGTATGTTCTCCGAGACGCTTTCGCGCTTTAATGTGTTTATCTTCTTCTTCGACTTTATTATCGAAGCGCCGTTCAAAATCCTTCTCAACTTATTGGAGGATTGGTCGGCCTTCATGAAGGAGAAAAAAGAGCAGCTTCAATAATATGAAGAACATTACACGCCAGCACCTCATCAAACTCGGCGTTCTTGCATTCTATTTGGTAGCTATTTTCTCGGTATACGCCTACATTCATTGGAATGGCATTCCGATCAAGGCTTTGCCGAGCTTGATCACTAAGCGAGTTGAATTGGCAGGAGCTTGGGGGCCGCTGGTCATGATCCTGATCTTTTGCGCGCAGACCGTTATCCCATTTGCGACCATCGGTTTAAACGTGATTTCCGGCATCCTATTCGGTCCGTGGATCGGATCGCTGATCGTGATCATCGGTTTAAACATTTCCGCCGCCATCAGCTTCTTCATTGGTCGTTTCCTCGGCCGTCATTTGGTTGATGAAAACGAAAAGGGATGGGTCAAGAAATATGACGATCTTTTGACCGAGCAAGGCTTTATCTCGATTTTTGCGATGCGTGTCCTGCAATTTCCGTTTGACTTCGTTTCCCTCGGTGCCGGCATGACGCGCATGACCTATCGCCAATACGCTCTTGGTTCCTTGCTCGGTTCTTTGCCGGGAGGGGTCACCTTCGTGATCCTTGGTGACTCGTTTGGCGAGCCGGACTCCTGGGCGCTGTTCTTTGGACTGCTCATCTTCACGGTCGCTATCGTGTATTTCATGCGACGCTCGCAATGGGCAAAAACGCATCTCTTCAAGCAGGTTGACCCCAAAATCATTGGCTAATGTTCACTCTCCACTCTACATCCGAACACGGCCGAACGGGGACATTGCAGACGCCGCATGGCGATTTGCAAACGCCATTCTTCATGCCTATCGCCACCAAAGGAGCGGTCAAAACGCTTTCATCTTTTGATATAGAAAAACTTGGTTCACCAATCCTTCTTTCCAACACATATCACTTGTGGCTTCGTCCCGGAATGGAAGTCATGAAGAAAATGGGAGGTCTGCACAAATTCATGAATTGGAACGGCGCCCTCCTTACCGACTCCGGCGGCTTCCAAGTCTTTTCGCTTTCCGGTCTGCGCAAGCTCACCGAAGACGGCGTCCAGTTCCAATCCCATATCGACGGCGCCAAAATGATGCTCACGCCCGAGCTCTGTATGCAAATTCAGCGCGACATCGGTTCCGATATCGTTATGGTCTTAGATGTCTGCACCGAGCTTCCGGCTACGAAGCAGGATTTGGAGCGCGCGCTCGAATTGACTACACGTTGGGCTCAACGATCTAAGGACGAATTTGAAAGAACACGAAAAGGATCCATTAACCCGGGAGCCTTGCTTTTCGGAATTGTCCAAGGCGGCACCGATATCGAGATGCGCAAACGCTCAGCTCGAGAGCTCGTAGAAATCGGTTTTGATGGTTACGCGATCGGCGGCCTCTCTGTCGGAGAACCGTACGAGGAAGCCTGCAAAGTTCTCGAAGCCCTCGACGACATTCTCCCCAAAGACAAACCGCGCTATTTCATGGGCGGCGCCAAGCCACATGAGATCGTCGGCTATGTAAAGCGCGGCATCGACATGTTCGATTGTGTTCTCCCAACGCGTAACGCTCGCCACGGACAAATTTACCGTTTTAAAAACGATGATCTTTCCGATCGCAATTTCTACGAAACCGTCCAAGTCACGAACGAAAAATTCAAAGAGTCGGATGAAAAAGTAGGGGACACCGAAGAGCTTTCGCGCTACACGATGTCCTATCTCCGACATCTTTTCACGGTGCAAGAAATGCTTGGCCAACGTTTGGCAACCATGGTCAATGTGAAGTTTTATCTCGATTTAATGGACAAGATACGGCAACGCAGTTAAAAATGTGGCATGTCCGAGCTGTTTGAAGGCCTGAATGAAGCCCAGCTTTCTGCCGTAACGCATGGCGAAGGCCCGTTGCTGATTGTCGCCGGTGCCGGTACGGGAAAGACGACCGTACTTACGCGCCGTTACGCACATCTTCTTGCCCAAGAAGGCGTTTCAACCGAGAACATTCTCGCGCTCACATTTACCGAGAAAGCTGCCACGGAAATGGAGGACCGCGTGCTCAAACTTCTCCCAAGCGGCACCTACGATTTTTGGATCTCGACATTCCACGGTTTCTGCCAGCGCGTTCTCGAAGCTCATGCTCTCGAAATCGGTTTGCCGAATAAATTTCGTCTTCTCACAACGACAGACGCATGGCTGCTTCTCAAGCGCCGTATCAACGAGTTGCCGCTCAATCATTATCGCCCGCTCGGTAATCCAGTGAAATTCTTAAGCGCCTTGCTCAAGCATTATTCACGCGCCAAAGATGAGGATGTCCGCCCCGAGCGCTATCTGTCTTTCGCGCAAGAAGCCGCTTTGAATGGAGATGCGGATTTCGTAACAGGAGAGCGAGCTCGACTCACGGAACTTGCCGATACCTATTTTGCTTACCGAAAGATTCTGCTGGAAGAAGGCAGTCTCGACATGAATGACTTGATTCTCGAAACCCTTCGCTTGCTTCGCGATCGTCCCGCCGTTCTCGAAGCCTATCGCAAGCAATTCAAGTTCTTGCTCATCGACGAGTTCCAAGACACAAACTGGGCGCAATACGAATTAATCAAACTGCTTGCCGGATCTGCCAAAAACATCACCGTCGTTGGTGATGATGATCAAGCGATCTACAAATTCCGCGGCGCCTCCCTCGCGAACATTCTCCAGTTCCGCGACGACTTTCCGGAATCCAAAACCGTCGCCCTGACGCAGAATTATCGATCCTACAAAGAGATTCTCGACATGGCTTATGGCTTCATCAAAAAGAATGATCCAAACCGTCTGGAAGTCCGCCTCGCAGAGACAGGATTATCGAAGCAGCTCGACGCTGTACGAGGCGATGGGGGAGCGGTAACCGTGATTTGGCGTAAGACCGTCGAGGATGAAGCAGAAGCCGTTGCAGACGAGATTAGACGTTTGAAGGAGGCCGATCCCGAAGCTACTTGGGATGACTTCTGCGTACTAGTCCGTTCCAATGACGGAGCCGAACCGTTCGTCCACGTCTTTGATCGAGCCGCCATCCCATTCCAGTTCATGGCCATGCGAGGTCTTTACGGCAAACCGGCCATTCTCGATATCATTTCGCTGTTAAGCTTGCTCGACGGCTATCACGAGTCATCCGCCATGTGGCGCGTTCTCAATCTCGGCTGTTATCCGATGGGACAGAAAGATGTTGCAGAACTCATTCAGTACGCGAATCGTAAAGGCGTGCCGCTTTGGGTTGCGCTGAAGGAGTCGCGCGTCGCCCATGTTTCCGAAGATGGAATCAAACAATGCGACAAAATCGTCCAGCACATCGAAGGCTTATCCGAAGCCGCACGTCGCGAGTCTCCGCTTCGCACGCTTCAGCTGCTGCTCGCTAAACCCGGTTATCTCGGCATGGTCATGCATCTTCCTGAGCGGGAGAAGCGGGAATACATCCAGCACTTGAACGGATTCGCGGAGCGCATCAAACGCTATGAACGTTCGACACAAGGACCATCCCTTCGCGGCTTCCTCGAAGAGCTTCGTCTCGAAATGGATTCCGGAGAAGAAGGCGGACTCGAATTTGATCCAGACGCCGGTCCCGAGCTCGTCAAAATCATGACCGTTCACGCGGCCAAAGGTTTGGAATTCAAATATGTTTTCGTCGCGTCACTTGTCGATCAACGTTTTCCAACGCGTTCGAGAACGGATGCGATTCCACTTCCTGACGGCCTCGTCCAAGAACGTCTCCCCGTCGGCGATGTGCATTTGGAAGAGGAGCGCCGTTTGTTCTACGTGGCTGTCACACGCGCCAAAGATCGCCTCTATCTCACCGGCGCCTCGCATTATGGCGGCGCACGTCCCAAAAAGCCTTCGGTTTTTTTCGCCGAAGCCGGTCTTGAAGTTCCGGAACTCGATGGCAAGCTCGTCGATGATGTAAAACGCCTGGAAATTCACGAGCCGGAAGTCGATGGCCGAGCCGACATCATCCACTATGAATTGAAAAAGAAGTTCAGCTTTACCCAGCTGATGGCTTTCAAGAAATGTCCGCTTCAATACAAATTCGAGCACATTTATCGCATTCCAAAATTCGGTTCGTATCAAAAAAGCTTCGGCCAATCCGTGCACAACACCTATCAACAAATGGTCGAGTTGCATCTTGCTCGTGGAGCTTCCGAGCAGGGCTCGCTGTTTGGCGGCGTCGCTTCACCCGCATTTCCCGCCGGCGCCTTTCGCGTCACCATCGACGAAGCGCTCGCCATGTACGAAGCCGCGTGGATTGATGAATGGTACGAGAATCGCCAACGTCATGACGAATATAAGGAGAAGGGGAGAAAGGCTATCAGAAATTTCTGGAATGCCTGCAAAGACGTTGCACCGAATTTCTCCGGCGTCGAAGTGCCATTCACGCTGATCATGGGAATTCACTCACTCAAAGGCAAAGTCGACCGCATCGATGTTTTGCCGGACGGAACCGTTGCTGTTTACGATTACAAAACCGGCGCCGCAAAAGACGAGCTCGACGCAGAAGCGAAAGAGCAGCTTCATCTCTATCAAATTGCATTGGAGGAAAAAGGCCTTCAAGTCTCGCGATTAGCATATGTGTATGTTATGGATTGGGTAGAAGCCGAGGTAGAATTGTTGAAAGATGAAAAGCGCGAAGCTTTTCTGAGCAAGATCCAGGAACGCATGGAGGCAATCACGCTTTCCGATTTCCAACCGACTCCCGAACCGTTCACCTGCAAGTACTGCGACTTCAAAGATATCTGCGATTTCAAAAAGCTTTGATATGGCTTTTCAATCCATCAAACGCATTATTCCCGGAGCCGTTCAAAAAGCCGGCATTACACGCCAAGTCGAGGCTGTGCGCGTGCTTGAAGTTGCGAACGAATGTTTGAAGCGTCTTTGGGGCGAGGAAAAGGCTGCGTATCTTGTTGCCATTTCTTTTGCGGGAGGCGAGCTGCGCTTTTATGCCCATGTTCCTGCCGCCATCCAAGAGCTGCAGATGTGGGATATTCGCTTACGCAATGAAATCAATCGTCAGCTCGGAGGCAAAATCGTGCTTGTATTGAGAATAGCGCATCGATAACGTATCCTACTGCCATGGACTATCGGTCATTTCTCTTTTTGATGTTGGCGGGCTGCGCCGTTTCTTGGGCCTTGCTTGCGTATGTCATCTTGAATATTAATCCCGATGAAAGCGGTTTGATGGGTTTTGCCGCATTTTACATTGCTCTGTATGCAACCTGCGTCGGTTTCTTGAGTTTGATCGGCATCATTTTCCGTATCCACGTTCGCGGTCGAAAGGCCACCGCATTCCGCGAAGTTCGTATTGCTTTTCGTCACGCCATTCTCCTGTCAGCAGTAGCCGTTTGCGCTCTGATTCTGTCATCGGTTGGTTGGCTAGCCTGGTGGAATTTCCTTTTGCTTTTAGCCGCTGTCGGTAGCCTTGAATACGTATTTTTGACGATACAAGAAAGCCGACGCGGATAGGGGGTTGACGCGCATGGCAAAGTGCGTGGCCGGACGGTAGGATGAGCCGACTATGAAATGGCCTTCGATTTTCGGCCGACTGACCAAGCAGCTCGGTATTGATCTAGGGACAGCCAATACCCGCGTCTATGTGAAGGGACGGGGAGTGGTGATTCGTGAACCCTCGGTGGTAGCAGTTAACAAGCGCACGAGCCAAGTCATGGCCGTTGGCGAAGACGCATTGTCTATGGTCGGCAAAACGCCGGCCCATATTCAGGTGACGCGGCCACTTCAGCGCGGTATTATCGCGGATTTTGAGGTGACGGGGAAAATGCTGCGTTATTTCTTCGAGAAAGTACATGAAGACAAAGCTTGGGCTATTCCGCGTCCGAGTGTTGTTATCTGTGTGCCATTAGATGTAACTGAAGTAGAGCGTAAAGCGGTCGGAGACGCGGCTACCGCTGCCGGAGCCCGCGAAGTTCTTGTCGGCGAAGAGCCGATCGCTGCAGCGATCGGTGCCG
>CAZYKJ010000038.1:5996-7084 GCA_964648065.1 uncultured Gammaproteobacteria bacterium | reverse complement strand
CACAACCGGTTCCTCTTCGACGAGCGAGTTCTGTTGCTCCATAGGTTCCCCCTGAAAAAGGTGCGTGGGTGCCAATTAATGACATGCTCAAGCCTTTTCGTCAAGAGATCGATGTTGGCCGCGCCACGTGAAGCCAAAGCAAAAGCCCCCGCTTTTGCGGAGGCTTTTTACGTGGTCGGACTGGTGGGGCTCGAACCCACGACCCTCTGCTCCCAAAGCAGATGCGCTACCAACTGCGCTACAGTCCGAAGTTCCGAACTCCTAGCCTCTCTTTCTAAACTTGTCACCCCGTTTGACGTTCTTGGCTATGCAAGACACGATGCCTCTATGCGACTCGTCGTCGACGCCAGAATGATGGGCGCGGGCAAAACCCGCGGTATTGGGCGTTATATTAAGGAAGTGACAGATCACTTGCGCCCTTTAATGGGTGCAAATGACAAGCTAGTCCTGCTCCAGCCGAGTATTCCTTGGTACGGAATAGCCGAACAAATTCAGATGCCGGGCGAACTCGCCAAATCTAAACCCGATCTCGTCTGGATCCCGCATTGGAATCTCCCGCTCCTGTATCGAGGTCCGCTCGCCATCACCATTCACGATCTTCTCTTGATGCATCAGCCATCAAGCGCAAAAGCTTCGACACGCGGTCCGATTATTTCTTGGTTGAAGCGCTTCGGCTATCGCCGAATTGTATCGAACGCGATTCGTCGCGCTTGTGTCATTCTCGTTCCAACCAAGTCCGTTGCCGAAGATGTAAGACACTATTTTCCAAATGCATCTTCGAAGCTCGTCGTGACGGGGGAGGGCTTGTCCGTACTTCCAGCACCGATGCCATCAAAAATTTCCGGCGCCTATCTTTTGTATGTTGGCTCCGCCTATCCGCACAAACGTCTCGACCTCCTCATCGACGCTTGGCAAACAATTTCGAAAGCGCATCCAAATCTCTCGCTCGTCATCACTGGCGCAGACGATGTTTTCCTGTCCCGCATCAAAGACCAGGTAAACGCTAATGGGGTCGACCATGTACTCTTTGCCGGACACGTGGACGATCAAGAACTTTCCTCGCTCTATGCGCATGCATCCGCCTTTGT
>CAZYKJ010000038.1:0-5976 GCA_964648065.1 uncultured Gammaproteobacteria bacterium | reverse complement strand
CTTCCACCGGTCGAAGCGTTGTCCGTCGGCACGCCTGTAATCGCAAGTGACATTCCTGTACTCAAAGAGGTTCTCCCGAAGGACGGCGTTTTCTTCTTCAAGAACGGCGACAAAGATGCTATGATTGCGACCATCGAGGCTGTTCTTGCCGACCTCCCGAATGCTACTGCTTTGGCGCGTCGCGGAGGGGAAGAAGTCCGACGCATTCATCGCTGGGATGTCGTCGCAAAGGTTTCGCTCGAAGCACTCCAACACGCATGCCTTTCGCCAAACGAGAAAATTTCGAAAGACCAGAATGGCGGCGCATGAATGAGCGCGCCAATCTTGAAGACCAGCTCGCATCCGTCGTTGAGCGCATCGACGTCACCATCATCCAACAAGAAAAAGAAAATCCAAGTTCTGAAGTGTTGGATTTGCGTCAGACAACAAGCGAGACGGTAACCATCGAAGCCGATCCGGTCCGCAGCTTCGATAAATCCCTCATCCAAAATCTTGGCCCCCGTCCTTCCAAACGACTCACGGTAACGATTGGCGAGCATGTTCCAAGCGAGCATGTCCTTCCGGTTGAAATTCCTGCCGAACCCGTCATGGTCGAAGCCCGCGAGCCTATCATGGCCGGCATCCACCAATGGACAGCGCCCTACGAAGCCCCGGTTTCCATGGACGATTTGGCTGCTGCCGCTTCCGATTTGAAGCCTGACGTCGTTGATCCGCATTGGTACGCCCATCAATACACGCCGGGCGAGGCAAATACCGCTTTTCAAGAACGCTATCGCTGGTGGAATCGCCTGCGCTCGCCCTTCGTGGTCTGGGAGCATGCGTATGTTCAGCCGGTTGTTGAAAAAGTCGAGGATGAAGTCGAGGAATTACGTGAAGAAGGGGAGCAGATCGTTACGGGTGCCGAGCAAAACTGGGGCGCGCCCGTGCTTGTTCCGCGTTTATCGCCGATACGCGTGCTCGCCGGATTTTTCGGTCTCGCCTTGATTGTCTCTTTGCCTGCCGGCGCGGTCTCTCTCGGTCATTCGCTTTCATCTTCCTGGTCCTCGGTAGAAGGTTCCGGCCGCGCGGCCTTGAGCGAGGCCAAGTCCATGCAATGGTCCGATGCTGCCGCCTCTTTATCCGCATCCGACGCCGCCTTGAATCACGTAAACGTCTTGGCTGTAGCAATTTCGAAAGCGCTTCCGCAAACGCGTGATGCCTATACCTCGGCCCGCTCCCTCGTTTCCGCCGGAGAAAAAGCCGCACAGGCCGCCGCGTTACTTTCGAAGGGCGCCGATAAAGCCTTTGCCGCAGAAGCTCATGACCCCGTCGAGCGCATTCGTCTTTTTGGTGCTTATGTCGAGAACGCCGCTCCGCTTTTGGATGACGCCGCCTCCTCGCTCGCCGACGTAAACACCGACGCGCTCCCATCGGATCTCCGGGCCAAGGCAGATGAAGCCAAAGACACGCTCACGCAAGTACAAACCGGTTTGCGTGAAACCCGCGTCCTGTCCGATCTCGCCGCCGCCGCACTCGGTGAAACTTCCGATCGCCGTTATTTGTTCATCTTCCAAAATCCTGCCGAGCTTCGCCCGACAGGCGGCTTCATGGGTTCCTATGCCGAAGTCCTGTTCAATCGCGGCAAAATCAGCAAGCTCGATGTCCCGGGCGGCGGTCCGTATGATTTGCAAAGCCAGCTCAAGGCACGCGTGCGTCCTCCTGCCCCGATGCGCCTGATTTCCAGCCGCTGGGAATTCCAAGACGCCAACTGGTTCCCGGATTTCCAAGCGTCCGCCAAAAAAATCAACTGGTTCTGGAGCCAAGCCGGCCAGCCGACACTTGATGGCATTGTCGCCTTGAATGCTCGCCTCGTCGTAAATCTTTTGAAGATCACGGGTCCGATTGAGATGCCCGAATACGGCAAAACCATCACCGCCGACAACTTCATGAACGAGGCCCAGCTCTCGGTCGAAGTCGAATACGACAAAGAAGAAAATAAACCAAAAAAATTCATCGGCGACTTGATGAAAGCATTGATGGAGCGTCTGTCGCATGCCTCGCATGATCAGTGGATTGCTATCGCCAAGCTCGCGAGCGACTCATTGACCGATAAAGATATTCAAATGTGGTTCAGCCGTTCTGATGAGCAGGATCTCGCCACACGCTATGGCTGGGCCGGACAATGGAAGCCGGCTTTGGGCGACACGCTCGCCGTCATCAATACCAATATTGCCGGACAAAAGTCCGACTACTTGATCGAGGAGCACGTCGATCATCAAGCTGTGATCGCCGAGGACGGTTCCATCACCGATACGGTCACCATCACGCGTACCCATCACGGACAAAAAGGCGAACAATTCCACGGAGCCAACAATGTGACCTATCTCCGTGTCTATGTTCCGCAGGGGAGTGAGCTCTTGAGTGCTTCCGGTTTCCAGACGCCTGACGCCAAGCTCTTTGACACGCCGCTCGTCACCGATCCCGACGATGCCGATCTGATTGCCGCCGAAACCCATCCGCGCATCGGCCCATCCAATGTCCGTATCAACGACGAACTCGGCCGCACCTCCTTTGGCGGCTGGATTCAGCTTGAACCTGGCACCACCGCTAAGACCACCTTCACGTATCGCTTGCCATTCACCGTCTCCGAGCTTTCCGCACGTCTCCAAAATGGCGTTGGCCGAACCTCCGCCGCTCCGCGCCCTGCCTATGTACTCGAAATGATCAGTCAAAGCGGCAAACCGGAACGCACCATCGACGCAACCGTCCAATACCCGCCTGCCTGGACGCCGGCTTGGTCCAATAGCGGTGACACGCTCGGTTATAATGGTCTCTGGGATCGCGATCGCGTGGTCGCCGGACTCTTCCAAGCTCCATGACCGTTTTATCCAATCACGGTTCTCCAAAAAAACGCCTTCCTCCGCCGCCTCCGCGACCCTGGACCAAGGCTTCTTTTTCCTATTCCGAAGATGGATCCGCCTCAGGCGGAGAAAGCGATGAGCGCAAGTCGCGCGCCAAAGATGTTTCCAAAGGTTTGGAAAAAATCTATCTTGGTGACGGTAAACAGGATTTGTCCAAGCTCGATCATGCCAAGCCGCATCGCATTCGCCGTTTTTTTCTCTGGCTGCTCACGCTCTGCGCTTTGACGAGCGCTCTTGCTTGGGCCGGACTCGTCTGGCTTCAACCAAATGCCGAGATTGATTCCGCCGGCTTGGAAATCAAAATCGATGGACCAACCAATGTCACGCTTGGCCAAGAGCATTCCTTTGTTGTGAGCTATCGCAACCGTTCCTTTCAGCCCATCGCCGATACGGAGCTCCGACTTTCCTGGCCGGCCGACTTCCAAGTCTCCTACACCGACCCTTGGCCGACGGACACGCAAAATAATGCCTGGAAATTCGGTTGGCTCGCACCGGGAGCCGAGGGAAAAATCACGGTTCGCGGAATTTTTTTGGGACAACTCGGCGCCAAAAGTACATTTCAAGCCATTGGCACATTCCGCCCGAGCGGGGAGACACGCGTACGCCAATCATTAGCGACGGATGCTCTTGAATACGGAGCATCCGTGTTTGCCGGCGGTTGGACCGTTCCGTCTAAAGTCGTTGCCGGCGACCAAGTGCCTGTAAGTTTTGATATCGCGAATCAAGGCACACAAGCATTATCCGGTTTACGCGCACATCTCGATTTTCCGGCCGGCTTTTTGCCATCCGCATCCACCGGAACGCAGCTGATCCCGACGAATACTCCGCAAGAATGGGAAATGGTTTTGCCAACACTTGAACCAGGTACCACGAGCACGATTCGCTTGTCCGGCTCCTTTGTTTCCGGTTCTTCCGGAGATCTATCGTTTAAGGCTGGTATCGGTCGTTTGTCCGGTCAGAATTTTATAACGCTTTTCACTTCTGAAACACATATTCCGGTTCTAGCCGGTGACTTGTCTTTGCATCTGGTCGCTAACGGTTCCGATGCAGATCGAAGCATCGGTCCAGGTGACCCGCTGCGTCTCGCGATCGCCTATAAAAACGTGAGTCCCGAAGCGCTCGGAGGAATCAGTATCATCCTGAATGTCGAGTCGCTCGTAAACGGAAAGTCGACCACGGGCACCACGCTCATCGATTGGAAGGCGCTTCAAGATTCCATGCATGGCGTCACTTCGACAAAGCCGCGCATGCAAACTATTCGCTACGACAAGGACGTGATTCCCGAGCTCGACAAACTCGATCCCGGCCAAGAAGGCACCATCGAAGTCACGCTACCGACGCTCTCATCAACGAGCGGCATGCATGACGCGCTCATCTCGATGGATGTCGCCGGCTTTGTTGCGACCGTCGGCAAGGACAAGGTGAATCGAACGCTTCACGCCAATCCGATTCATGCCCGCTATCGTAGCGACGCCGATCTCCATGTCGCCGCCCGTTACTACACTGAAGAAGGCGCCCCGCTCGGAACCGGACCGCTTCCGCCCGTCTCCGGAAAGACAACCGTCTACCGTCTTGAGTGGACCATCGACAAAACCCTTCATGCACTCGACAAGCTCGATGTTACAACCGTTCTCCCGGATAATGCCGTCTGGAATGGACAAGGCTTGGCCGACGCCGGCGACATCGTCTATGAAGAGAAGACGCGCACGGTCCATTGGACGCTCAACAAAATGCCGGATGATGTAAGCGAGCTCGTTGCACGCTTCGACATCGCCCTCACTCCCGCCGATCTCGACATCGGCCGCTTCGCCCGTCTCCTCGGCGAATCCCATTTCACCGCCACCGACTCCGCAACCACCGAACAAATCCAAAAGAACAAACCGGCTATCACCACGGATCTTCAGGAGGATGAAGGAGCGCGCGGCAAAGGAGTTGTGCGCAAACCGTAGGATTGACAAATCAAAAAAAATTGTTTAGATTAAACCCCCCGCACTTTTTTGGAGGGTTGAGCATGAGCAAAAAGCTGGCGACGGAGCAGCAGTACCGAGAGCTCGGCGAGAAGATCGCCAAGGGCGAGATCAGCTTCGATCTCATGGAGGCTTTTCTCCAAGGCCGAGTACGCGCCCACGTGACGCTCGAGGTTACTCCGGGCCGTGAATACGTGTCGTCATCCCCGCCGCCTCCTCCCAAGCCTTGACAAAACGTCATTTTCATGGTGATCTGTAGCCATGGGTGACACGGCGTATCGGCTCTTTCTCGGCATCCGGACAGGTCTCCTGCATCCGGACACCTTGCTGCTGCAGCTGCAGAATCGAATGAACGAGCGCGGATACAAGGTCCGCCTCTCCTCGGTTCAAGATCTGAAGACGCTCGAAACCGCCGCCGAACAGGCCGCCATCGAGCTCATCCCGACGCTTACGCAGACGCAGCCGCCCGCCGCCGCCGATATCGCCACCCTCCTCTAGGAACGGGATTCGCCCGTTCCAGCCGCCCGGCCTCGACAAATCTGTCGAGGCCGTTTCGTTTCTGCTACCCTCTACCCCATATGGATGGAGAACTACGCAACCAAGAAGCCGCCCTCAACAAGCGCGACTTCAACCGTGATGAGCTTATTGCTCAAAGAGACGCAACGCCGGAAGGCACCAAAAAGCGTCTGATTCTCGAAAAGCGCATCGCGCTGATCGAGGCGCAAAAAGATAATACCGGCGCCTGGAAGGGCGACTATTTTGGCCGCGATCTCCGTGCCGATCTTGAAGCTCGCGGACTCGAAACCGGTGCCGACGGCCTGCTCCCGTCCAAACCCGAAGACCATCAGTCGCATGTGCTCCTCATTAATATGGGTGAACTTGATCGTCTCAACGATCTTGGCGATCACTCGATCGGTGACAATGCCCTTAAGAACACGCAGGCTCACATTCGAGGGTCTTTATCGGCTGTGTTGAAGCCAGGTCAATTCGAAGTTTACCGCACCGCCGGCAATGACTTCAGCGTTCGTCTGATCGGTGTCGAGCGCTCCGTTGCCGAACGCCTCTCCCAGCAATTTTGCCGCAACACGGATGTCGGGAATGGCGAGTCA
>CAZYKJ010000037.1:6123-7186 GCA_964648065.1 uncultured Gammaproteobacteria bacterium | reverse complement strand
CATCGAGGAGCAAGTCCTCGCGGATCACGCCTCGTTCGTGGCAGCCACGACACACTGAACTGGTAAGTGAGCTCTGGAAATTCTTCCGGAGCTCCTTCCCTCAAAATCGACGAGCAATCGCCGCTTTCGAGGGAAGTCATCAGCTGATGACATCCACCTGTTCCTCAACATCCAACAACCATTCGGAGGCTCCGTGAACAAGACCATCCTCACCGTTCTCGCGTTCTGCTTCACGCTCCCGGCCTGCGGCGGCGGCACCGATCTGAGTTCGCTCATGGCTCGCGTCGACGCCTCCGAGCGCCGTGCGACCGAAGCCGAGGCACGCGCCACGCGAGCCGAAGAGCTCCGCGACGCAGCCCTCGCCGGCACGGACCGCGCAACACCGCCCACCTCGGGCGGCGAAGCGCCGGTCACCACGGCGTCGGCAACGACGTCCACGTCGACCACGGCACCGACCAGCTCGGCGCCGGGCTTCACCCCGGTCATGTCCTGCGACAACGTCGACTCCGCGTCGATGTTCAGCTCGGGCATGGTGACCTTCACGCAGGCATATCTTCAGGGCATGGAGCCTTGGAGCCGCGCCTCCGGCGGAGTCAACGAGGTACTCGTCATGAACATCTCGGGCTACGATGTGCAGCTCGTCATCGACGGCCACGTCGTGCACACGACCGAAGGTCCCGGAGTCTATCCCACGGGCAACCTCCGCATCGGAAGCGGCAACGAGTGCGCCATGCCCGTCATCCGTCCAGGGAGCCGTTACGTGATCAACACGGCAGATCTCCCGGGTCGCGCGGACAGCACGCGCACCCACTCCTACACCTACCGCTGTCTCGACACGGCCGGCGGCACGCTCGCTTCCGATCCGACGCCGCGCCACGACGGCCAGCTGTACTTCACGGGCTATACGCCCTACGGTCCGACCATCACGATCGCGCCGGGCTCCTGCTGAGCCTAGCCCCAACCTGATCAGCGCCCGTTCCAGTTCACTCTGGAGCGGGCGCTTTTCGTTACCAAACAAAACTCCCCCGCACTGCGGGGGATCCTTGTTTTACATCCTTCGATT
>CAZYKJ010000037.1:4917-6113 GCA_964648065.1 uncultured Gammaproteobacteria bacterium | reverse complement strand
AGCCACCGCTGACAATCAGCAATTGCTGGAGCACGAAGGTCGAAATGGCGTAAGAAGAAACGATGATGACCAAACCGATAATCGCATTGCGAATCATGGTTTGAGCTGCTTCGACTCCCTTGGAGTCGCCGCCAGATGTCATCCACTTGAATCCACCCCACAATAAGTAGAAGAGGAGCACGATGCCGAGGAAACCCAGCACCACGTTGATGATGTTACCGATGATAACCGGCAACGGCGTTGCCGCACCAATACCAGCCTGCGTTCCGACGGTTCCGACATTGTTGATGGCGTTACCACCCGGAGCAAACGGGTTGCGACCTGGCTGGGCATGGGCGATCATCGGAAGCATTGCTGCTGCCATCGTCATACCAGCGCCAGTTGCGTAGTAAAGATTTTTAAATTTCATAGTTGGGGTAAAGATTCGAACCTGTTTTATGGGGCTACAACACTGGTACAAACTCCTCCGGTGCAAGTTGCTAAAGGATCGCTGCATTGTGCAGAATCCGTACAGGCACCGCCATTTGCAACGCTTCCAGATGCAGCTGCACCTGTTGGTGTCGTTGCACCTCCCGATGAGATCACCGCGAGCTGACCGAGAACGAAAGCGGAGATAGCATATGATGCCGCCACAATAACTGCACCTGCAACGGCATTCCGGATCATGATCTGTGCTTTCTCGACTCCCTTGGTATCGCCTCCGGATGTCATCCAAAGGAAACCTCCGTAGAGAATCAAGGCGAGCAAGACCACGCCCAGGAAACCGAGAGCCAAGTTGATCACATTTCCAATGATCGACAGCAAGCATGCCGTGCCACTGCACGTTGTTACAAGACCAGTTCCCTGGGCTGCCTTGGAAAGGCCAGTGGAGTCCGGGGTTAACTGGGCTGATGCCATCGTCGGCAAAATCGCGAGCGCCGCGATCATGCCGGTGGCAAACATGGAATGAAGTCGAGTCATGGGAATGTGATCAGCTTGTGGCTGAAAATTATTCAGCGGTTGCGGTGAGGAGCTGTCCGATAACGAAGCTGGTAATGGCCCAAGCGGACAAGATGATAGCGAGACCGATAATACCTGAAACGATCAGGTTGCGGGCTTCTGCCGTCTTCTGGTCGTTACCGCCAGAAATCATGTACTTGAATCCACCAACGAGAACGATCACGACGGCGATAATGCCGAGGAAACCGAGAGCGACG
>CAZYKJ010000037.1:2572-4907 GCA_964648065.1 uncultured Gammaproteobacteria bacterium | reverse complement strand
ATGATGCGAGCAGCGGTCTGGCGAACGTCGCCGGAGCCAAGCTTAATGTCATTGGAAATGGCACCGACTCCGAGGTCGTTTGCGTTCAAACCACCCTGTGCGAAGGTGACAGCTGGCAAGGCGGTGGCGGCCAAAATACCAACCGTAGCCGCAAAGCCAGCGAGCTTTTTCATACGTGTAGTCATGCGTATGTCACCTCCTTTCTCATAGTCAAAGATATGTGTTCGTTCAGCATGCAAATCGCGAGGAACGACATGAGGAGTATAGCACAGCCGCCCTACCCTCCTCCACTAACCTGATTTGCCAAGTTAAACACAATAGAAACCATCGAGTACGAGAAGGCGACAATAGCCATTCCGATCACCGCGTTAATCAAGGTACTACGCGCTTGTTCAATGCGCTTGGAATCACCAGAAGTCATCCAAAGTAAGCCTCCATAAACGAACATCGCAAGAAAAACGGCACCAACGACCCCCAATGCCGCGCGAATAATACGACTGATGACGACGCGCAAATCGGAAGTACCAAGCGGATTCACAAATCCAAAATCCGAAGGACTCGTACGACCCTCTCCCCCGTCGCCAATTCCAGCGGGCGTAGCACCAGACGTAGCTGAAGAACCGACCACCGGTCTCAATGGCGCACATCGCAAACTTTCATCCGCCGTAGAATCTGAAGTCAGATAATCACGATAATCCGTCTCGCAATGAACGGCGCGCATACCGCGAAAACTGCAATAATTACTACAAACCTGAGTATTACCGACACCCGTTCCGGCAAAATGCGCGGCATCGGCCGTACATCCTAAGGCAAGTCGGCTCCCTTCGGGAGCATCATTCAAACGATGATTCTCACAGGTTCCGCTCGTAAGCTTACACCAGCAATAAACACCATCCGGTTGATTAACCGCTTGGGCCATTAACGGACCTCCGAGCAATCCAAAAAATGCGAGTCCTGCCAATAAAACATTGAAGATGCGAGTTCTCATATTAAGTTCCACCCAAAAGACCAAATACCGTCGCCACAATCGAATAAGAAAAGAAAATGAGCAGTAATCCGATGGTCGAGTTGCGAATAATATCCTGCGCCGTTGAAACTTTCTTCGTATCTCCCCCGGCTGTCATGTACATGAGACCGCCGTAGATAAACATGAGCAAGGCCAAAGCACCGATAAATCCGATAATCGCCCGAATCGCCCGGCTGATAAATTCTGCGACACCAATATCCGTTCCAAGCGGATTGTACAGCCGAACGCGATCGCCAGTTCCACCGGTAGTCGCACCCGTTTCCCCGGCCGTACCTGGGAACAACGAAGCGGGGCAAGCACCAAGACTTCCGGTAAAACTCGTTCCGCCATGCGTAACCGAACGCGCAGAACAAGCTCCAGCCGTTGTCGTATCCGTACACTTACCCGTTGCTTGCGCGAGCGTACTCGCCTGACCGCTACCCGATCCAATTGCAATGTCGACGCTCTCCGTGACCGTACCTCCAGTCGTCTGAATCGTACACGTACAAGGACAAGTCGCAGCGGAAGGCGCCGGAACCGGCTGAGCACGCGCAATCATCGGCATCATCAAAGATGTCGCTATCAATCCTACAATCTGCAAACGACGAAAGGAATTCATATTAAGGTGTTGGTGTCGGAGTTGGCGTACCAGAAGATCCCGTCGGCGGACAACAAACCAGATGATTATCCGCGCCGCACAATCCCGACTGACAACTACGCGTACGAATTTCCGCGTTACGCGCCGAGACATCATCCCAATTCGCTGACAAAGCCTGACAAGAATACGTCGGATAGGTTGCCGCACATCGCTCATCCCCTCCGCCCGATGTTCCGGCGCGGAACGCGTTATACGTTGTGGTAACCAGTGCCGAAGCGCCAAACATCAAGATGATTCCGATCGTCGCATTCACCAACATCCCGCGCGATGAACTCGCCTCGCTCGGATTGGATGCATAAAAAATATACTTGAATCCGGCATAAACAAAGATCGCCAAAAAAATCGCACCGGAAATACCAAACAAGAAATTCGAGAAGTTCACGCCCGTTTCAATAATGTCATCCAAACCGCAATTACCATCCGAGATACATGCCGGAAGTCGCAAACCCAAAGATCCGCCCGTGCTCCCCGTTCCCGTGCCGCCCGTCGTACCCGTTCCACCCGTACGACCACGCGTCGCTCCCGTTCCCGGCATACAACACATGCGATCCGTACCGCCGCTACAGGCTCCAACAATATCAATACAACGCGTTAATCGTGCATCCGTCGTAGCACCGCTTACATCCTGACAGCTCATGTCCGCCGGTGTAGCTCCCGACAAATTGCGTACC
>CAZYKJ010000037.1:0-2557 GCA_964648065.1 uncultured Gammaproteobacteria bacterium | reverse complement strand
TTGTTCGGCAGTCAACGTCGGTGCCGTCGCACATCCATCTCCGGCTTGGGCGAAAGCTGGCAAAGGTCCAAACAAGCTCGCGCTCAATAAACCGACGGTCAAAAATCCTTGGAGAATCGAGGAAAAGCGCTTCATGCCCGTGATCATAACATTATTGAATGGTTTGTGAGACCTGATCCGATGCAAAACGCACCGCCTTCTCTACCGTCTGCGCTCCATTCACTACGTCCGAAATCATTTGGGTAAAAATGCGTTCCATTGCCACTGGATCCTTGCCGCGATACCAGCTCGTTGCCGTAAGTACTTGGGAAGCAAACACGCCCAATCGCTCATCCTGTAATTGATCGGCAAGCAAAGACTTGCGTGCGGACGGAGCCTTGGTCGCGGCCAATACCTTCTTCAACAGATCCGGCTGTGTGAGCTGCATGAGGAAGTTCCATGCCACATCCTGATTCTTGGATTTCTTGGCCACGGCAAAGTACCAATAATTGGCAAAGTTTTTCTGCGGCGTATTTTCGATTTGTGGAATCTTGGCCAAACCCATATTCAACTTTGGTGCACGCGCGCGAATCAAATCATATTGATACGCATAGCCAAAGAAGAATGCCGATCTCCCCTGCACAAATGCGTCGAGCGAGTTCGGCTGCTTGCCATTCCAGGTATACGTATCCTTATTCGGATTCGCAAAGTCCGTATAGAACTGCACGGCTTGGAAAGAGGGCGGATTATCATTGGTTGCAAGATTTGCCGGAATCTTGGCAAAGGCCGGATAGCCCGAATCATCTTCCATCACTTGTCCATCCTGAATCATGAGCAAGGACATCAAATCCGTTGCCCGTTCCACATTGGTGGATGTACCGATTCCCGCCGCAGATTGCACGATCTCGCCTTTGCTATCGAGCTTGGTCAAGCGCTTCACCTGATCGGAAAACTGCGCCCAATTCTCCGGCGGTGTCGGAATCCCGGCCGCATTCAGCAAATCCTTGTTGTAATACAACGCCATCGTATCAACGCTCACCGGCACGCCCATCATGCGTTCCTGGAAATTCTTTTTATTCGGATCCGTGGAAACATCGATCGTACGCAGCAAGTCATGCGACACGACATCCGCATAATTGTTTTTGAAATCCGACAACGGAATTGTCGGCTCGGCACGCAATTCCCAGGTCAACTCCTGTTTCAAGCCCTGCGTCACCACGCGATACGCCGTGCGCGTCGTGCTCGGCATCGGCACGATCTTGCTTAAATATTTTGATGTCCAAGTATTGTGAATCAAGAACACATCTGGTCCGCGATCCTCAGCAAATGCATTCACTAAAGCCGTCTCATACTCCTCCAAACGTAAGCGGCGATAAAAAATCTGCACATTCGGATGCGAGGTGTGATACGCATTAATCAAATCCTGATACGCATCAACATCATCGACCACGCCCCAGACATTCAACGTCAAAGGCTGTGAAGCCTTAAGCGTCTCCGGTGTAAGCGCTTTGGTACAGCCTTGTCCGCTCAAAGCTACGAGCGCAACAAGCGCAAATAGACGTCGAAAAAATCGTCCCGATGAAATTTGCATATCGGGACGATTTTATCACACTTTGCGGCTCTTACGCGACGACACTCACCAATTTCCCCGGAATATAGATAACTTGCTTTGGTTCTTTGCCCTCCAACCACTTGGATACCGCTTCAACCGCCTGTTTTTTGGCAGCTTCCTCGCCAATATCAGACGAAACAGTCATCTTTGCACGCACCTTGCCATTCACTTGAACAACAAGCTCGAATGTCGCAGCAATCAACTTGGACGAATCATAAGCCGGCCAAGCCGCGACATGAATCGAGTCCTTCATCCCAAGCTTCTCCCAAATCTCGTCTGTCAGATGCGGCGCAAATGGTGCGAGGATTTTCAAAAATCCATCCGCCTGCGCTTCCGGCACTCCCCCGGCTTCCTGATAAGCATTCGCCAGAATCATCAATTGCGAAACACATGTATTGAAGTGAAGCTGATCGATTCCATCCGTAACCTTTTTCACGGTTTGATGGTACAGCGTTTCCAATTCCTCACTTGCCTTCATCTCCGAAGTTTTTTCATACAAACTCCAAACCTTATCCAAGAATTTTCGTACGCCCTCAATACCATTCGTATCCCATGGAACCGGCTGATCAAATGGTCCCATAAACATTTCATACAAACGGAAAACATCGGCTCCATACTCACCCACAACATCGTCCGGATTCACGACATTTCCTTTGGATTTCGACATTTTCTCGCCACCTTCAGCCAAAATCAAACCATGCGAACGGCGCATGGAATACGGTTCAGATCCGCACTCCTTCGGAACAATTCCCAGGTCCCACAAAAACTTGTACCAAAAGCGCGAGTACAACAAGTGAAGCGTGGTATGTTCCATGCCTCCGTTATACAAATTCACCGGCATCCAATATTTGAGTTTCTCCGGATCCGCAAGCATCTCGTCATTATGCGGATCGCAATAGCGCAAAAAGTACCACGATGATCCCGCCCAATTCGGCATCGTATCCGTCTCGCGCTCCGCATCGCTGC
>CAZYKJ010000036.1:547-7230 GCA_964648065.1 uncultured Gammaproteobacteria bacterium | reverse complement strand
GAAAACGCTACTTTTATGGAAAATTTTGGGAAATTTAATAGGGCCGCAGGAGCGCCCTTATGCAGAAGCAAATGGCGGTGCGGCCCTAGACCGGGATGCGCAGGTCGTTCCCGTCGCGTAGAGAGCTTGGTAGCTCAATCTATTTGTCGCAACAAGTTGGACACAGCATGTGAATCTCGATCTTGAGACTACTCCCTCTGCCTAATCCCGGCAGAGCCCCATTACGCCGAAGCGTAAAAATTTGAGGTTGCCATAAGGGACATTTTGTTTGATTTTGATTTTCCATGAGTCGCGAAGCGACTGATAGATCAAGCAGAGGAATGGAATCGACACTCGTACGAGACGAGGGTCGGTCCTGAGCGTAGTTTGAAGGTGCAAGCGAACGGTACGGGAGTAAGTACCCGTGTGGTGATCAATCGCATGAAGCGATATCCGATAAAAAGAAAGTACGACGCGCGACAGGGCGGCGCTTGGCCGGGATCTGCGTTGCGTAAAGAACGAAGAAAAGAAGGAGCGAAAGACTCGAATGAGAGTCACTTATAGTATATCAAATTATGAGAGGTATGACGAATTACAATATTTAATTGTTTAATCCAAGCCATTATTTGGTATTTGGAAAATAAATACTGGGCTTGTGCCCAGTATGTGTATGCTTTGTGGATATCTTATTCAAAACAAATGGCCAATTTTCCATTGTCGGAAAACGCTTGCAGTGACGGAAGCTTGGCCGAGATGAGATGTTCTAAAATTTCGCTGGAAATACGGAAAACCGTCGGACTATTTCCACATGAAACAATGTTGGTTAGATCAAAAGCTGTGCTGGTATTAGATACCATGAGTCCTCGAGGCGTTAGATCGACTGTTTCACCACGGTCATTGGTACGACGTCCAAAGAAATCCGTTCCGGTCGTAGCAATAGGTAACAGTCTTTCAAATGAGGTGGTTCCGTCTGGCAATGTTATTTGACGACGCTCCGTAACTCCGACCATGCCGAGAGTATGGGCAGCTTCATCCGTCTTTAAATCTCGGGAAAAACCTAGATAACGACGTTCAATATTGCCTTCCGGGGTGAGCCAGGCGGCGTAAACATCAGGAGTGGGAAGTTTCTTGAGGGATTCGCGGTCAGGTAGGCCCGCAGCTGAGATAAAGAGTTCGCGAGCAGGTGCTTGCCAGGCTTGATCGGTGATACGAAGGGCGATGTCAGCATTTGGTAGCGATTCTTTGGCTGGTTTTAGCGAAAGTTCGCTAACCCATGCTTGGCCATTCCAGTTGAAATTGATAGCGGTTGAAGTTGTTCCATCCAATCCTGATAAGAGCTCAACTGCTTTTGATTCAAAATGGATCACTGGCTGTTTGGCAAAGCCACGCCACATTAATGTCTGTGTGTAGCTCAAGTTTTGGCTATCGTTAGGCGTATCACCGTAGCGACTGACCAAACCGGCATCGATATGAGGTTGGCCGGGCAAATCAATCCAGCGCGGGACAATGGCAAAAGCCTGACCGGAAACGGACATGCCGCAAATGGCAGGCCAGTCAGAGTTGCCGGACCAGGCTTGGCGGCAAATGAGGGGAAGGCGATCCCAAAGAGATGATGGGATCAGGTTTTTGGCGTGCTGGGGAGGCAAGACGGCGATAACGGCTGTATCGTTAGGAATGGAGAGCGGGCGGGACAATCCAAACCAAAGACCGCCGAAGAGCAGAACGAGACCGAAGAGGATACCGGCCGCAAGTGCGCGGCGGCCAGTCCAACGGCGTCCATGCCCCTCGGCAAGGATGATTTGGCTTTCACGATTGAGCGTGATTTGGATATTCATGCCCAAACGTATTAGGAGCGGAAGTCGCCGGCAGGACGGAAGCCGAGACCATCATCCTCTTTTTTTTGAGGACGCGGTTTGGAGTCACGAAGCGGTTTGCTGTCGCGGTCGCTAGGCTTGTAATTCGGATCAGCTCGTTTGATCGAGAGATTGATGCGTCCTTGTCCGTCAATTTCGTAGACGACAACTTTGACGGTGTCGCCGATGTTGACGACGTCTTCCACTTTTTCCGTGCGGCCCGGAGCGAGTTCGGAAATATGAACAAGACCGTCGACTTTCGGGAGAATGTTTACGAAAGCACCGAAGGGCATGATGCGCACAACTTCGCCTTCGAACATTTCACCGACTTGAACCTCGCGCGTAAGCGACTTGATCCATTCGACGGCGCGCTGCATGGATTCGGCGTTGTTCGATGTGACCATGACGGTTCCGTCATCTTCGATATCAATTTCAACGCCAAGCGAGTCGATGATGCCGTTGATCATTTTGCCGCCCGGGCCGATGACATCGCGGATCTTGTCCGGATTGATGCGGAAACTCTCGATGCGCGGAGCATGAGGGGACATTTCGGAGCGAGGAGCGGCGATGGCTTGCTTGATCACGTCGAGAATTTCCAAGCGGGCCTTCTTGGCCATCGTAAACGTTTCTTCGACCACATGCCAAGGCAAGCCGGACGTTTTGGTGTCCAGCTGAATGGCGGTGATGCCGTTTTTGGTGCCGGCGATTTTGAAGTCCATGCCGCCGGTACCGTCTTCGATGTCTTGTAGGTCAGTAATGACTTGATAGCGTCCGGCTTTTTCATCGCAAGCAAGACCCATCGCAATACCGGCGACGGGTTCCATCAACGGAACGCCGGCGTCGAGGAGAGCAAGCGTTGATCCGCAGGTGGCGCCCATTGAAGAAGAGCCGTTGGAGCCGAGAACTTCGGAGACAACGCGGACGGTGTAGGGGAAGTCAGCTTTGGATGGGAGCATCGGCATAATGGCGCGTTCGGCAAGTGCGCCGTGGCCGATTTCGCGGCGTCCAGGACCGCGACCGCCGCCTTTGGTTTCACCGACGGAATAACCGGGGAAATTGTAGTGATGGAAATAGCGCTTGGTGCCTTGCAGCTCCATCGTGTCGAGCGTTTGTTCCATGCCCGGGGAGCCGAGTGTGACCGTCGATAAGACTTGGGTCGAGCCGCGCTCGAAAAGACCGGAGCCGTGAGTGCGTGGGAGAACGCCAACCATGGAGCCGAGCGAGCGGATTTCGTCGAAGGCACGGCCGTCGGCGCGACGCTTTTCATCGAGAATCAATTTGGTGACTTCGCTATCGACGAATTTATCCATGATGGCGACAGCTTTTGCACGTTCATCTTTACCAACGCCAATCGCGTCGAGATTGTCGATGAGCTCGCGCTTGAGAGCGGAGACCGCGGCCTTGCGATCGGCTTTGGAGCGGAGCGGGTTCGCGAAGAGCATGCCACGTTTGGACTCGAGGAAGGCCCAGGCTTTCTTTTGCGCTTCGAGATTGGCTTCATGCTTGGCGGCCTGCACGTCATCCTTCGGCTGGGACGGATCTACCTTGGCTTTGCCGATGGCTTGAGCAACCTGGCTAATCAATTGGATGACGGGAATGAGGTTTTCATGTGCGAGCTTCATGGCTGCGAGCATGTCGACTTCATTGACCTGTGTTGCACCTGCTTCAACCATGATGGTTTTGTCGGCGGTTCCGGAAACGACGAGATCGAGGTCGCCCTCGGTGGTTTCTGCGTAGCTTGGCATGACAATGAGTTTTCCGTTTACACGACCGATGCGGACGGCGGCGATTGGACCCATCCAAGGAATATCGGAGATGGCGAGGGCGCAGGCGGAGCCGATCAAACCAAGAATGTCGGCATCGTTGATGCCGTCGTGGGAAAAGACCGTCGCGACAATGGCGACTTCATTGGTGATGTGATTCGGGAATAACGGACGAATGGCGCGGTCGATCATGCGCGCAGAGAGAATGGCTTCGTCCGTTGCTTTGCCTTCGCGTTTTACAAAGCGCGAACCTTTGATGCGACCGGCGGCATACATGCGCTCTTCAAAATCGACCATCAATGGGAAGTGCTCGTATTCTTCTTTGGTGTCGCCCATGACGGCGGTACAGAGGACAACAGTGTCGCCGAAGCGGACGGTGCAAGAACCGTTGGCTTGCTGGGCGAGTTGGCCCGTACCGATGGTCAGTTTGCGGCCGGCCCAGTCAATAGAAAATTCGTTTTGCTTGGAGATCATAAGTCGACTAAATGAGTAGAAAAAGAGAGAGGCCGCGCGATCCTGGAATTGATGAATCCCCGTGATTCGGGATCGACAATTTCACGATCAACGCAGGACTTTATGTATCATAAAGCCCTGCTCTTGCCTAGTATTTGCGGTGTTTTAATGCGTAATGCGAATGGGACGCGGCTCGCCATCATCGACGTCATTCTGCGGGACAGGTGAGCCTTTGCGGCGGGATGGTTTGGTTGTTTCTTCTTTCTCGTTCTTGCGGCGCCCACGATAGCCGATCAGGAAGCGGTCAGGTTCGGCGGAAAGATCGAGAAAGGCGTCGGCGACTTCGCGCAGATGGGCATTGGTTGATTCGGCGAAAGCGGCGACTTCGCAAATTACACCATGTGACTTGAGATATTCGACGAGCGGCACGAAATCTCCATCGCCTGTTGCAAGCACGATGACATCGACTTTGTTGCAGATGGAGATAGCGTCGACAGCCATGCCGACATCCCAGTCGGCTTTTTTAGCGCCACTTGAGAATTCTTGAACATCTTTGATTTTGAGCTCGATGCCACTAGCGAGTAATGCTTCAAAAAAGGCTGTTTCCTCGCCGCCTTTTGATTTTGCGACATAGGCGATGGCGCGACTCATCATGCGGGCGCCGACAACGCCTTCGACGAGGGCAGAAAAGCTGACTTTGGCATTAAAAACATTCTTGGCACTGTGATACATGTTCTGCGTATCAATAAACACCGCAACACGCTGGTCCGGACGTTGGATCATCATATGAAACAAGCAAAAATTAGGATTTACACGTCTCAAAAAGAGAGAAGACGCGATAAAAATGAATCAACAATAATAGAATAGCATTTTTTGGGGACTTTGTCCAATACAAAAAATCTCGCTGACTAGAGCGAGATTTTTTGTTTAGACCTTCAATTTGCTCATCAACTCGTCGTAAGCCTTGGCGTCTTCGCGCTTGAGGTATTTCATCAGGCGGCGGCGTTCACCAACCTTTTTGATCAAACCGCGGCGGGAGGAATTGTCCTTTTTGTGCGTTTTCAAGTGCTCGGTGAGCTCTTTGACTTCCTCGGTCAAGATGGCGATCTGGACTTGCGGGGAGCCGGTATCGGTTGCGTGAGTCTTGAATTTCTCAATAATTCGCTTCTTCTTGTCTGGATTCAACATATGAAGGGATTCGCGTTACCTTAGCCGAAGCCGAGATAACGTAGGAGTTAGTGGCCAAAGACTAGCAAAAGTCTGGATTTATGGCAAGCATCGCGGTAAGGTGGGGGTCATCCTTATATATATGTCTAAACGTCCCGTACAAGAAATCGAGAAGAAATGGCAGGAGCGCTGGGAGAAAAACGGCGTATATCAGGCCAAAGATCAGGCAAAAAATGAAAAGTTTTACGGCTTGATCGAGTTTCCGTATCCGTCGGGCGATGGTTTGCATGTGGGGCATCCGCGTTCTTATACGGCTATTGATGCCGTAACGAGAAAACAGCGAATGTCAGGCAAAAATGTCTTGTTTCCGATTGGTTGGGACGCTTTTGGATTGCCGACAGAGAACTTTGCTATCAAGAATAAGATCAAGCCACAGGATGCAACGGAGAGAAATGTCGCTACCTTTAAGCGACAGTTGAAAAATATTGGTTTTGGTTTTGATTGGACGCGCGAGGTGAATACGACGGATCCGAAATACTACAAGTGGACGCAATGGCAGTTTTTGAAATTTTTTAATTCGTTTTATGACGAGACGGAACAGCGCGCGCGTCCGATCGAGGAGCTGCCGCCGCATTTGAATAAGGACGATTATCGCATGGCGTTCAAAGCGACGACGACCATCAACTGGTGTCCGAAAGATAAAATTGGTTTGGCGAATGAAGAAGTGATCAATGGATGCTGCGAGCGTTGTGGAACGCAGGTGGAAAAACGCGAGAAGGCGCAATGGATGATCAGAATAACAAAATATGCCGAACGTCTGATTAAGGATTTGGATACGGTTGACTATCTCGACAAGATTCGTGCACAGCAAATCAATTGGATTGGAAAAAGTGAAGGCGCTTTTGTCGACTTTGAAGTCGGACATGACACGGTGAAAGTTTTTACAACGCGTCCCGATACCTTGTTCGGAGCGACGTATTTGGTGATGGCGCCGGAGCATCCGCTGGTTTCGAAGTGGATGGAGTCGGGAAGCATAAAGAATCAGAATGAGGTTCAAGCATATCAGTCAGTAACGGCGGGCAAAAACGAGATGGAGCGCATGGCTGAGGGTAAAGAAAAAAATGGATGTGTACTCAGGGGAATTGAGGCAATTAATCCGGTGAATGGGGAGAAAATCCCGGTTTGGATTTCGGATTATGTGCTAGCGAATTATGGAACGGGAGCGATCATGGCAGTGCCGGCACATGATGAGCGCGATTTCGCTTTTGCGAAAAAATTTGATTTACCAATCAAGATTGTCGTTGAACCGATGACGGGTGAGCCGCGAGAGAATGAAGAGATGCGCAAGAGCATTGTTGCGATCGTTCACAATCCGAATGATGGAAAATTGTTGTCGATTAATTGGGGAGCGAAAGGCGGTAGCTTGTTTGTCGGCGGTGGACTGAATGATGGAGAAGATCCGACGGAG
>CAZYKJ010000036.1:0-537 GCA_964648065.1 uncultured Gammaproteobacteria bacterium | reverse complement strand
CTCCAAAAATGTTGCGCGCAATATTGAGGCTATTGGTTTGCTTTTCGATCTTGAGAATGAAGAGCGAGTAGAGACGAAATTGGAGAAGGATGAGCAGGGACAATTCACGATTGAATGGTTGTCGGTTGAGCAGGCCGAACGTCAGGTGAAGGATGCGCTGCATGGCTATTTGTTCCAGAAGTTCATCAAAGGAAGCTGCTATGCAGGCGAAGGAATTGCTGTTAACTCAGGCTTTTTGGATGGGTTGCCGACTTGGAAGGCGAAGGATGACATCACGAATTGGTTGAAGGAGAAAGGGAAGGGAGAAAAGGCGACGACGTATAAGCTGCGCGATTGGGTTTTCTCGCGTCAGCGTTATTGGGGTGAGCCGATTCCGATCGTGCATTGTCCGAAATGCGGATATGTTCCGGTGCCGGAACATGAATTGCCGTTGATGCTCCCGGATGTCGAGGCGTATGAGCCGACGGATACGGGAGAGTCGCCGCTCGCCAAAATTCGCGAGTGGGTGGAGGTGAAGTGTCCGAGCTGCGGCAGCGA
>CAZYKJ010000035.1:5084-7263 GCA_964648065.1 uncultured Gammaproteobacteria bacterium | reverse complement strand
CGCTCGGAGACCGTGGTCTTACCGGCGTCGATGTGGGCGATAATACCGAAGTTACGTGTGTCGAGGAGAGAATATTCGCGGGGCATATAATGTTAGAAAGAGACCGCAGACCTGGTCTGCGGTCTCGTGTTTTTTATTTGGCGAAGTGAGCGAAGGCGCGGTTGGCCTCGGCCATGCGTTGTACGTCCATCTTCTTTTTGACGGCGTCTCCCTGGTTCTGCGCGGCTTCCATGATCTCGAAAGCGAGCTTCTCGGCCATCGGCTTGCCCTTGCGGGAGCGAGCGGCGGTCAACAACCAGCGATAGGCCAACTGCACGCGGCGCTCGGCGCGCACCTGCATCGGAACCTGGTAGTTAGCACCTCCGACGCGCTTGGCTTTGACTTCCAAGAGCGGCGAGATATTTTTCATGGCTTCGTCAAAAACTTCCATCGGCGGCTTTTGCGTCTTGGCCTCGATCTGATCAAGTGCCTCGTACCCAATCTTCTGCGCCGTCGTCTTCTTGCCGCCAATCATCAAATAGTTGATCAGTTTGCCGATCAACGGATTTTGGTACTTGGGGTCAATCGAAGGCTTGCGCTTCGGTGCTTGTTTTCCTCGCATATCAGTTCAGGATTATTTCTTTTCAGCCTTAGGTCGGCGAGCACCGTAGAGCGAGCGGCCCTTGCGGCGGTTGGCAACACCCTGCGTATCGTAAACGCCACGCACAATGTGATAACGCACACCCGGAAGGTCCTTCACACGACCGCCGCGAATCATCACGATGGAGTGTTCCTGAAGGTTATGTCCTTCGCCCGGAATGTAGGCCGTGACTTCCGTGCCATTGGAAAGACGCACACGCGCAATCTTGCGGATGGCCGAGTTCGGCTTTTTCGGCGTCATGGTCGTCACTTTGACGCACACGCCGCGCTTGAAGGCGGCGCCGCGGCGCAACATCGTGCGCTTACGGTGAAGCGTGTCCGTCGCGTACTGAAGCGCGGGACTCTTGGATTTGGTCCGGATGGCCTTGCGGCTGCGGCGGACGAGCTGGTTGATCGTAGGCATGTCGGAAGTAAAAAGTGACGCTAATCTAACAGCGTCTACGCCTATCCGTCAAGTGCCTAGGACATCAAGCGAAACAACCAGTCCGAAGCGGTGGAGATCCAAGAAAAAATGCCCAAGCCTAGCACCGCATCTGCCAAGATGACACCCAAGAGCACGAGCGGCCCCTGCGTCTCAAGCCAAGCCCTCGCTCGAGCATATTGAGGTCCGGAGAGTGCTGCGAGCAAAGCTTTTGAACCGTCCAAAGGTGGCAAAGGGATCAAATTAAAGAGCATCAACGAAAAATTAATGCGTCCCAAAAACCATAAAGCTGCGAGCAGTAGATTATTCGGATCAAGATGTGTGGCGAGCAATCCAAAGGCTACGGAACAAATAATGCCGAACAAGAGGTTCGAAACCGGGCCCGCAGCCGCAATCAACGCCGGTCCCCAAACCGGATATTTCAGATTATAAGGATTATACGGTACCGGTTTGGCATAACCAAAACCCGCAACCAAGATCAATAAAAAGCCAAAAGGATCCAAATGCGCCAGTGGATTCAAGGTTAAACGTCCTTCGCGCTCTGCCGTGCGATCCCCGAGCAATCCGGCCACCCAAGCATGAAAAAACTCGTGCAAAGACAGCGTCAGCACCAAAGCTCCGACAATAACCAAGAAAACAAGCGGCTCGCTAAACAGCAAAGAGATCAGACTCATGTCGCCTATTCTCTCATACGGCCTCCCCTTTACAAAGTTTCCGCTTTCCGCTATTCTTCCGCGCATCAACAACTCTATGTCCCGTATCGACATGCTCTCCGGCAAGCGCGCCAATTCCGCCAATTCGCGCTCCCACTCCAATATCGCGTCCCGCCGCAAGCAGAACGTGAATTTGCAGACGATTCGCCTCGACGGCCGAACCGTTCGTGTTTCGACGCGCACGATTCGCTCCTTGAAGCGTGCCGCCGCCATGGCTCATGGCGAGATCAAGACCAAGATGCAAAAGAAGGCCGCCAAGACGGCAGCCCGTGTAGCCGCCAAGAAATAAAAACGAGAACGGACCTACAAGGTCCGTTCTTTTGTTTTCTTGATAATCTTCTCCGCCTCATCAACCGAGTCGACGAGCCGGAGGATATCGAATTCCGTAGATCCGACGAATCCGTTT
>CAZYKJ010000035.1:4492-5074 GCA_964648065.1 uncultured Gammaproteobacteria bacterium | reverse complement strand
CCCGTTTTTTTCCATCATCGTCGTCTTGATCCAAGCCAACAAGCCCTCCCAATAATCCTTGCCGACAAGAATCACCGGAACTTGATCGGACATTTTACCGGTTTGTATCAATGTCACCACCTCAAAGAGCTCATCGAATGTGCCGAAACCGCCGGGAAAAAAGACGTACGCTTGCGCCGAGGCAGAGAGCATCACTTTACGGGTGAAAAAATAATGGAAGCCCTTGGACATTTTCACATATTTATTGCGGCGCTGTTCGGTAGGCAATTGAATATCCAAACCTACGGAATTGCCGTCGACCTCGAAGGATCCGCGATTCCCCGCTTCCATAATGCCCGGCCCGCCGCCTGTGACCATCGTATAACCTGCCTTACCTAAGCGGCGCGAAAGTTCGCGCGCCATTTTGTAATAACGATTTTCCGGCATCACGCGGGCACTACCAAAAAAGCTGACTTCATTTTTCAATTGGGACAAAAACTCGAAGCCTTCGACAAACTCCGCCATGATGCGGAAAATGCGCCAGTTGATATTATCCGTAAAATTATCCCCTTCCCATGGCACGCACGTATTATTGTCCGAACA
>CAZYKJ010000035.1:1070-4482 GCA_964648065.1 uncultured Gammaproteobacteria bacterium | reverse complement strand
TAAAGCGATGCACGGAAGGCGTTCCCAAATCCGGATGCGGTCCAGTCCAACTCGGCTGCGGGAAAAACTGCGGCTTTTTTGATTTTTTCTTCGCAGTTTTTTTCGAAATCTTTTTCATACACACATTCTACATGCTCTAACGAACTTCCTCCACTAATTTACAGGAACCAACACGCTTCTCGAGATCGCGGAAAAAATCTTCCAGCTCTTCACGGCGCCACATAGGACCGAGCGCGATTCGGATAACCTGTCCCGTGCTCTCGCGAAAACGCACCGAAACAATCCCCCGCTCCGTATTCAATCCTTCATGAACAATGAGGACGTCTTCCATCGCACAAACATCAACACGGATCTTTTTTCGCAAAATCGAATCAAAAACCAGTAAATCATTCTCAAGCCGCAGCCATTCGCTTGCCGCATCAATTGCATACAAGATCAAACAAGAGGTGATCACCGCCATAAAAACGCGCAGCCACAAAGATAATTCCGCCGGCTGAAATGCAATCCACGTAAGTGCGAGCATCACCAATGCTAAACCGCTCAAAATAATTCCGCCAAACGAAATCGGTGTGGCGCGAATCGTGTACGTCTTTTTTGCCATAAGAAAAGGTTAACACAAAAAGAGTCCGCCGTGGCGGACTCTTTTAAACGTGCGACGCGCCTCTTAGAGAACGGCGTCCTTGGCAGCCTTGGCAACGCGGAACTTCACAACCGTCTTGGCCGGAATCTTGATCTCGGCGCCCGTGGCCGGATTGCGGCCCATACGCGCGGCGCGCTTGACCTTTACCAACTTACCGATGCCCGGAATAACGAATTCGCCATTCGACTTCACGTGCTTAAGGGCCATGTTGACGAGGGTTTCGACATACATAGCGGCGTCCTTCTTGCTGATGTTCAGCTTGGCGGCGAGCTCGGACATGAGCTGGGACTTGGTCATTTTGGCCATAGTATTTGGAAAAAAAGGAACCCGGGTTAAAGAGTAAAATGTCGGGTTTGCTCGGAATTATGAACCCATGTCATGGGAAACGCAAGAAAGATAAGGTTTTCGTCAAGAGTTCTTGCGAGCAATGTCGGGCCAGTGGGATTTGAACCCACGACCTCTTGCACCCCATGCAAGCGCGCTACCAACTGCGCTATGGCCCGACATTGCTCGCAATATTTTTTTTTGAGCGGAGCGAGCGTATCCGTTTCTCTCAGAAGAATCAAGATAAAAAAGAACGCCCCACTCGGTGAAGAATGGGGCGAAAAGTATCAGCGTTTGATCCGAAAAGTTCCGGACGGAGACTGCCGACTCTTGCGACTATGAAGATAACCAAGCTGTAGCAAATCGAACTGCGCAATGATGAGCAAGAGCTCGCTCTTGAGCATGAGCGCGCGCGCCCGGACATCGGACTGAACTTCGCGAGTCGCGAGATCTCTTCCATTGACAGGAAAATCCTCGAGACGAATCTGCGCATAAAACCATTCGAAGCGGCGACGATGGGACTCGATCGAATCGAGGGCATGCTCAGGGCTGTACCGGAAAACGGCCTCGATAGACGGTAGAATGATCGGAAGCTGCTTGACGAGCTTGCGCATCTGTATGCGTAGCAGCTCCGGAACAAAACACACCGTCTCGCGTCGGATCTGGCTTACCGAAGCTGGCATCGCCTCCGGTGCACGCTGCTGATCGTAGTCGAGCTCGGACAAAACACGGACCGTTGCCTCGAAGAAGCTGGTCGGGTCCTCGTCCCAACGACGAATCGGCGGTGTCGAAGTAGCGGATGCTGAAGTCAACTTCGCGGCTACAGACATGGAACCTCCATGAGAAGTACCAATGCGACGATACAGAAATATGCCTCAAAAGTCAATCCCTCACCATACGCTTGCCAAGGACCGAATATCCTGCTAATCTTGAGCTATTGGCCCTCCGGGGCCTTTTAAATAAGAATTGATTCTATGACCAATCCCATCACCTTTACGGTTGACTACTTCCGCTCCGCCCGCGCTGAGCTCGAAAAAGTCACATGGCCTTCGCGTGCCGAGGTCATTCGCTATACCGCACTTGTTATTGGCGTGTCGGTTGTTTTGGCCGTTTTTTTTGCCGCACTTGATGTCGGCTTGAACCTCGGCATTTCAGCGCTCGTAAATCGTCATGCCCCGGCCGCCACTTCGGCCACGCAGAACGCCCCGGTCGTTCCAGATCTTCAGCCAAGCGCCATCGAAGCAACAGATAAAAACGGCAATCCGGTGGACGTAAAGGCCACGCAATAATCTATGCCAAAACAAACCGCCGAGTACGGCCGTCGCTGGTACGCCATCCATACCTACAGCGGGTATGAAGAAAACGTCGCCGACAGTCTGCATCAGCGCATCGAAGCGCTTGGCATGAAAGATTACATCTTCAACGTTCTTGTTCCGAAGGAAAAAAAGATCAAGATTAAAAACGGCAAACGCCGCGTGGTCGAAGAAAAGATTTATCCGGGTTATGTGCTTGTCGACATGCTCGTAACGGATGAATCCTGGTATGTCGTGCGCAACACGCCGAATGTCACGGGCTTCATCGGCACAGGTACGACGCCTTCCCCGCTTTCAAACGGCGAGGTCGAATCGATTCTGAAACGCGCCGGAACAGCAGAAGCAGAACCGGAAGTCACCATCGACTTGCAAGTCGGAATGGCCGTCAAAATTGGCGACGGACCCTTCAAAGGTTTCGAAGGCAAAGTCAACGAAATCGATGGAAGCCGCGGCAAGGTCAAAGTATTGGTCTCGATGTTCGGCCGCGAAACTCCGCTCGAACTCGATTTCACCCAAGTCAAAAAGATTTAAGCCTCAAACACAGGACCCTTGCCAAAAAGCAGGGGTTCTGTTATTAATATCGCACTGTTACGCGGTAGGCGGATGCTTCCCCGCCAATCAACTCAACAATTCTTATGGCTAAGAAAATTAAGACACTGATCAAAGTACAGGTGATCGGTGGTCGCGCAACGCCTGCGCCGCCGCTCGGTCCTGCCCTTGGTCAGCACGGCATGAACATCGCCGAATTCTGTCAGCGCATCAATGCCGCGACACAGGATCGCCTCGGTGACGTTGTCCCGGCCGTCATCACCTTGTATGAAGATCGTACCTACGACTTCATCCTCAAAACCGCTCCGGTCTCCGCCCTTCTCTTGAAGGCCGCGAAAATCGAGAAAGGTTCGGCTAAGCCGCATATCGAGAAAGTCGGCAAGGTCAACAAGGCGCAGGTTCGCGAAATCGCCGAAATCAAAATGCCGGACTTGAACTGTCACACCATCGAAGCGGCCATGCGCCAAATCGAAGGCACAGCCAAGAACATGGGCATCACGGTGACCGAGTAAACCAACCAACCCCGTCCTCCCGGTGGGGTTTGCGTTTTCCCGTAACCTCGGTAATCTGCCCGCAGTATGAAATT
>CAZYKJ010000035.1:0-1060 GCA_964648065.1 uncultured Gammaproteobacteria bacterium | reverse complement strand
CACTGCTCGCGCTCGGTTCCGCAATAGTCATCGCCATGCCGCTCACGACGCATGCCGCTGAAACCGGTCATCTACTCAAAGGTTCCGGATCGCAAATTTATTGGCTGGCAACCGACGGCCGTCGCTACGTCTTCCCGGATCATCCGACTTTGCAAAGCTGGTTGGTGCAAGAAGAAACCACCGGCGAAGTTTTGTCCGATGAAGAACTCGCCGATCACCCGATTGCCGGCAACATCACCATGCGACCAGGCAACTCGCTGGTCCGCTTCACATCCAATCCAACAATGTATGTCGTCGCGCGCGGCGGCGAACTTCGTCCGGTCAGCGATGCACTTGCCCAAGCCTTCTACGGCATGATGTGGCAAACAAAATTGCAAACACTCGATGTCACGCAATTCCAAAACTATCGCGTTGGCAAAGCCATCCAATACACGTCCGAATTCGAACCTGTCGCAGAAATGAGTTTCGTGATGACGCCGGATACGGAAATCAAACTCCAGCAAGCCGCGGGACTGCTCCCACAAAGCAAACTCCCCTTCATGGCTGACGTAAGCTTCACCGCCGATCAAGAAAAGATTTATCCGCCATCCAAGCCGAGCGTCGTTACCTACAAAGTGACGGTTAAGAAAACGAACACTTCACTCGGCAATCTCCGCATCAATATCTATAATAATGAGAATGGTTTGGAGAAAACCTGCCTCGCAAGCGACATCTGTAACTTCGTGATCGACTACATCAACGTGAATGTACCGATCACCGATCGCTACTACGCTATCGTCACCAATGAAAAGAGCGAATCCGTAAACCGTGTCTACTCCCCGTTCCTAACCGTTACCCCGTCAAAAGGATTGACAGAATAACGGCATTTCGCTAGAGTCTTCGCACTAAATCCTATGTGGGAGGCTAGCTAAATAAGCGGCCGACCGAACCACGTATGGCTCGCTCAAAGCGCTATACAGAGTTGAAGAAGTTGGTTGATGCAAAGAAGCTCTACTCGCCGGAAGAAGCTATTGATTTGGCCAAGAAACTAAACTACAAAAAAGGTTTGGCTCAAAGTTAT
>CAZYKJ010000034.1:0-7287 GCA_964648065.1 uncultured Gammaproteobacteria bacterium | reverse complement strand
GAGCGAGCCATCTTCGCTTTCGCTCAATTTGGAAATAACGAGTTCGGTGGAAGTCGAGAGGCGGCTTTCACCTTGATCATTCCAGTCGATCACGACTTGGCCATCGCTTCCGGTGATCACGACATCATCCGCGACAAGAGCATCGCCGACATGCGCGCTTTTCTCGGAGCCGGCATGACGGACGCGAACATTGCCGCTTGCGGATGAAATTTTAGCACCCTGCGTTTGGGCGTCCGGGAGCGAGCCGAGCGACCAGAACCAGATACCGCCCCAGAGACAGATAAACAGAAGAAAAACAGGAATCCATTTGCGCATAGATTTACGTTGCTCCGAGTCTAATACAAAAGCCCCGACCTTGCGATCGGGGCGTTTGTTACAGGCGTGACGATAAGCCGAGTTTTGTCGTACCCGTCTTGCGACGAGCAGGATGACCATCTCTCTCCGACCGACATTGCTGCCGGCCTCTAGCGAGCGACCATTCCCTATCTTGCGATAGAGAGCTTGCTCTTGCACCAGGAAGGGTTTGCCGCAATTCCGTATTACTACGGAGCGAATCACGTTCGACGTGATACTTTTCACCTTTCATCCAGCCATTGCTGACCGAACTAGTATTGTCTCTGTGGCACTTTCCCTCGGCTTCGCAAACGGAATGACACGTGTTCCTTCCGTTTGCTTATACCGGGCGGTCGTTAGCCGCTTCCGCTTTCCTCCGCCTTACGACGGATTCGGAGCTCGGACTTTCCTCACCCAGGGTTGATTCCGGGCGCGATCATCTGTCACACCTGTGGGGCATAGACTAGCAGAAATTCGTCACTTTGGCAAGCCCCTCTCGACAGAGGATATTGACAAAAAGGCCTATTTTCGTTAAAGAAACACCGCACCTTCAACTGATAGGCGGTCAAATGTCCCCCACAAATCCCCAGAAGTTCCTGATCCATTCGCTCGATAGCGCACGATCCAAGGAGATCGGCATTCTGACCAACGAGGATTACCTGAAGGCGTTCCCGCCCAGGGACCTCATGCTCGGCTTCAAGGACTTGCCGGAGCGGCGCGCCGACGTCGTTCAGCTCTGCGTCGGTACCAAGCGCGGTACGGCGCTCAAGCTGTCCGTCGACTCGGCGGCGGAGAACCTCTTGGTCGCATTGTCCGAGAAGGACACGAGCGCGGACGAGATCTTCTCGATCATCACGGTCGAGGAGCTCGTTCTGCACCAGGATCCCCGACGGATCTGGAAGCTCCTCTGGGAGAACGGCTGGGTGCCGACGGAGACGCCCGAGCACAAGAAGTTCATGGCCATGCTGTACAAGAGCATTCTCGAGCTCAATCTCTTCGGAGCGAACTCGGCGCTGGCGGTCGTGCATCAGATCGGCTTCAAGCACTTCGTGTCGAATCGCATCCCCGAGGATCGGCGTACCGCCCTCCTCGAGCTCGTGATCACGAACGGCGAGCCGAGTCTGCACAAGAACCGCAGCGAGAGCATCTCGAGCTCGACGGCACGCGGCAATCCGTTCACGGCCAAGGATCTGCTCATGCTCATGGATCCGGAGTTCCTCACGGAGCATGTAGCGCAGCATGAGCTGGCGCGCGTACTCGAAGAGCTCGCGAAGCTCATGAAGTGGGAGACGATCGTTGTCTCGCCACCGAGTCCGTCGGAACTGCCTCCGCGGGACTCCGCGGCACCGGACGAGCCGGAGATCACCTCCGGGCCTGCGAGTCCGGATGCGGATCTCGAGATCCTGATCGCGGCAGATGCGGCGGAACGCTCTTCGAGCGAGCCGGCCGAGGCCTCCTCGAGTCCGCCACCAACCGGCGGCGATGACGAGGGAGATGACGAGCGCACCATCGTGGGCGCGCGACCGATCGCCGGCTCCCCGAGCTCGGGCGGCAAGCCGCCGCCTCTGCCCGGCGGCAAGAAGAGTCGCTGAGCGAACTCAGCTCGATGCATAAAGCGGCCCCTGTACCGATCTGGTACAGGGGCCTTTCTGTTTACCAACTCCCGCCTCCGCCTCCGCCAAAGCCGCCGCCTGAACCGCCGCCTGAGAATCCCGAACCGCCATGACCGGCCGATGACGGAGCCGTGTACATCGCGGTAGCGGACTGCGAGTGGAATGATTGCATCGCGTGAGCGTAGCTGACCGCATTCCACGTATTCATGTTGCCGCTCATATAGGGCGGTTGCGGCAATTGGATATTGGCAAAATGCTCGGCCCATTTTTCTTCGACACCAAAGGCGACGGCGGCCGGGAGAAAGCGCGCGAATTGTTCGGGCTTACGTTCCGGAGCATCGGTAAAGTCGAGGCGGGCTTGCTCGGTGACGGAGAGAAACTTTTTGAAACCGAGCACACGCTCGACCATCACGGCACCAGCCTTGGTTGCGCTCGGCATTTGCCAGCCAAAGCCGGCGATGATGATCGCGGACAAAATTCCGGAGACGATGAAGAGTTCACCGAAGATCGCGACGCCGTAGAAGCCGATAAACACAGCTCCAACAGCGACCGCTATCCAGATGAAACGCAGCGTGGACGGATTCATGTTGAATAATCCGCGTTTCTTGAGCTCGTCGAAGATTTGTATGCGTGCCGCTTGGAGATCGGTCCAGAATTTATCATTACGCTTGGAGAGATCGACGGAATCGCCTTTGGCGAAGACGCCGTTTAGCAACTTGGCTTCATACGGAAGCAAATTCTCGTCCGCATCCTTCACCTTTTCATAATATATTTTGCTCTTGGAGAACCAACCGTCCTTGGATGGGTCGCCGTCGAAGCGGACTTTTGCATAACCGCGTCTTGCGAGATCGAGCAGCGTTGCGGTGATGGCGCGGGCAGGGACATTTTGATCAACAAGCGAAGCTTGGAGAGCGGGCGGCAACTGATCCGGCTCGGTATATTCGGCAATAATGGTTCCGCGGCCTGCCGGATCTTTTCCGTAGCGGCGCCAAACGTAGAACATCAACAAGAAAACGATGATTGGTGTGAAGACCCAGAGATTATCGCTGATGAAGGACGTGATCTCCTCGTAGAGCGAGAGGCCGCGTACGGAATCTTCGGGAATACGGATGGCGATCGTGAGTCCTTCACCACTTTCAAGCGGACGCGTTGCGACGGCCGTGACGATATTGCCGGAGGATGTGATTTTACAGGCTTGCTCGGTGGAGCCGAAGACGCCGGTGTAACACACGAGGCGCGTCGCCGGCGCCGGAAGCTCGATGTGGAAGGATGTGGCGGCAATCGGAACCTCCCATCCGTTGCCGGTGACATTCCAATAGAGTTCGCGTTCATGATCTTCCGGAAAATCATTGATGGCGCGTGTGGTTCCGTAGGTAATCGCGTAGGTATGCGCTCCGGTAATCGTGCGGTCGGCATTTCCGAGTCGAATCACGCGATCATCGCCTTCTCGTGAAACGGATTGATCCACGGACTTCTCATCCATGGTGGAATCGCCGATGGAAAGGCGGAGATTGTAGGCGCCTCCATTGCGTGAATAGCGTTCGGGGATGCGACGATAAATGCCGTGCCGTTCTGCATCGCCGAAATCGTAACGGATGGATTCCGTGACTTGGAGATTACGGTTCTCGGATAAGGTCGCGTTGACGTTGAAGGACGGGATCGTCTCGGCGGCGTAAACCGGCAGAGCAAAGGCAAAAAGGCCGAAGACAGCGGGCAGGAAACGGTAATGACGTTGCATATGGCTATAGCATAGAACGAAAGCAGCCCCCTGTGCCAAGTGGCAAGGGGGCTGCAAGAGAACTAGAAGGTGCCGGCGATCGAGAGCGAGGCGCTCGTGGATGAGATGGAAGGACGCAACGCGATGTCGCTCTCCCCCGTCCTCGAACTGACGGATTGCAGGATGAGAAGGATCGAGCCGACTCCGGCTGACGCGATTGAGAGTCCGAGCATGATGAACTGCGCGATCTCGAGCGCATCAGCCTCGGAGCAGATGTCCGCATTGCGGCCACTTGCACCGATACAAACATTCGTACCAATTGGAGCGCCGGTACGAAGCTCGTGGAAACCCTCGTCGTGATTCAGATCACCGATGCGAGTCCAGATAGCGATGTCGGCGATGAAGGCGGCGCCGGCGATGCCGACCAAGGTCCAACCGATGGGCGCCCAGTCGGGCCGGTCGCGGACGACAGCGGGGACGGGCGGCGTGACCGGCGGCGTGACGATCGTTGTCGCGGGTGGTGGTACTGCGACGTAGAGCGTCTGACCTTCGAACAGACGTTGGATGATGCGTCGGCCCGAGGCGATCATTTCTCCCTCCCCGAGCGGGAAGGCGAGGTGATCCTCGGCGTGTGAGATCGTGTGTGCGCTGCCGGCATCGAAGAGCGACACGGTGACGATGAAGCCTGCGCTCATGTCGGTTGATGTGCTGCGGCGAACCGTTCCGTAGAACACGTATTGCTCGTTCAGCAGGGCGGCGATGCGCGGGAGACATGCATCATCGAGATCGTCGCACTCGTTGACGAGCACCATGCTCTCGCCGGCCACGAGGCGATCCGAAATGTCGAGACCGCCGTGCTCGAGCAAGGCCATGCGAAGTGCCATGGTCATCTCGCGAGAGATCTCATCGTCGCCATCGACCATGGTGAGGCCGAGGACGATGGCGGTAGGCTCTTCGGTCTGCGCGAAGACGGGCGCTGACCAGAACATTAGGAACACTATTGGAATGAGGATGCGAAAGGACATGCGTGAACCTCCGGATCCGGCCTTCGATCGATATGATCGTGGGACGGAGAGGGGGGCCGACCGTTGCGTGAACAACGGTCGGCAGCTTTGTCGTGCGCAGTCAGTCCGGATCAACGCAGATGAGGGCATCTCCTTGGAGCTGGTAGATGCCTACCAGCTCTTCACCGTCGACTTGGACGGTGCAGAACTCGCCGATGCGGGCGTCGAGAATGCCGGCGCTCGGCGGTTCGGCATCACGGGTCGTCGATGTCGACGAAACCACTTCCCGCGCTGCAGGGACGCGGCTTGAACCTTGATGCGCGTCGATGGCATCCCAAGCTGTGCGGCCGGCAACCAGCGTCGTCATCAGGATCAGCAGAACGCTCGCGATGCGGGCGTAATGCGGCATACGACCGTAGCGCAGGGCTTCGTCGTAGCTGACGCGGTAGCTTTCACCACGCGTCTCCTCGAGCATGCGACGGCGCCAGCTCCCATGATGCAGACCCACCGCCCGGATGATGAGCCAGACGCAGATCGCACCCATGCTCTCGAACATGATGAGCTGATGCATGACGCCGAGCACGAAGCATGCGAGCGCGCCGATCAAGAAGACCAGCAGCAAGAGCCCGGTATCGTTTCGTAGCATGAAGCGCATGAAGGACTTGTCCTTGAGCAAGTCCTTCTGTTCATCGATGTGCGCGTCCGGGTGCATGAAAAAGAGCGAAGCGACCTTGGCAAGGAACAAACGGAACATACCAACCTCCGTCTTCGGCCCGCGATCTACGTGATCGCGAAGCGGAGAGGAGGTCCGATCGACTCCGACATGGTGTCGGAGGATCGGACCTTGAGAAACATCTGTATCGCCTTCAGTTCAGCCGCGACTGCATGCGCTTGAGGCGCTTGTCGAGGAGACTACGACGGGGTCTGCTCTCGAGCAAACCGCGCCGCTGCCAGCGAACGGCTTGCTTGATCGTTGCGACACCGTCCGTCGGGACGTAGTGGTTCTGCTCGAGATACTCCACGATGGGAGACTCGAAGCGCGCGACGGTGATGACGCTGCCGGAGATGCTGAAGCGCTCGAAGGGAGCGTTGGTGTCCTCGGGGAAACCGAGAATCATCAGCTTCTTCCAGTCATGCGTGCTCACGAGCACTTCGCCCGGTCCGGGCTCGGTGCTCATCTCGAAGGTGAAACCGCTCCATCCCTTGCCGAGCCAGCTACGCAGACGCGCGTGGGCACCGGAGATACCGGAGTTGCTGAGCGGAAGCTTGAGGACTTCGCGATCCGGGAGCGTGAATGGGCGGAACCTGGGCTCGCCGGGCGTTGCCGTCGGCTTGTCGATCGTGAGGATCGAGATTGCGAACATGTACGAACCTCCATCTTCGGCCTGCGAGCGGGATTGCTCGTAAGGCGGAGAGGAGAGCCGATGCGTCGAGGGACGACGTTCGGCTTCCAGAGATTTACCGCAGTTTGTCGGTGAAGGTGATGCCGCGCTTGCCGCCGGTCGAGAGGACGCCGGCGAGCAGTTGATTACGCTGGCGATTCTTCTCGTCGAGCTCGTCGATGCGGCGCGAGCAAAGCAACATGCGCCGCAAGAAGAACACACCGAGAATCAGGCCTCCCCCGCCGACCAGGGCGAGCAGGACTTCGAGCGGGATGCTCGAGTGGCGCGCACCGATCACATAAGATCCATAGCAGAAACCGAGACTTCCGACAAGGGTAAACGTCCCGAGCAGCAGCCAGGCAACAAGCCCGTCTACTTCACGACTACGCAGATCCGCGAGGCGCTTGTTTGCACTCACGTATTGCGGAGCCGGAACCGGACGCATACGACGGGAATTTCGTTTCATTCACCCTCCATCTTCGGCCTGCCATCCCGTAAAATCTGCACAATGCAGATCACGGGATGACAAGGCGGAGAGGAGGCCCCGTAAAATCCGCCTAGGCGGATCACGGGGCACTGTCAGGAGATTACGACCGCCGCTATCACGACGGCGATCGAGAGCACGGTGGCTACGACCATCGTCAGTAGGTAGAACGGCGTGCGGGGAAGCTCGCCGGGGCGGAAGTTGTTGAAGCCGAAGACGAATCCGAGTGCGATGAGGCCGGCTTGGCCTGATCGGAACAAGAATTCGCCTGAGGCGAGTGCGATGAGAAAGAGCAGTGACACGAGCACCAGTGCGATGTTCACGATGCCTCCATGTTAGTGCCCACCGTAGCGGCGGTAGTGATGAATCACGACCTCCACGTAGCGGGCGACACTCGCAGGGATGCCGCCTGCACGGATGATGGCGCCGGGGCCGGCGTTGTAGGCTGCGAGCGTGAGAGGAAGATTACCACCAAAGCGATTCGCGAGAATACGCAGGTAGCGGCAGCCTCCCAGGATGTTCTGATGCGGATCGGTGCGATCCGTGACGCACACGCTGCGGGCCGTGTCCGGCATGAGCTGCATGAGGCCGACCGCGCCGACGCGTGAACGCGCATGCGGGTTGAAGTTGCTCTCCACGCGGATGACGGCGCGAACGAAAGCGACCGGCAGATGATACAGCTCGGCCGCCTCGTTGATGTAGGCGTCGTACTGCGCGGATGCGGTTGAAGGCGCGACCGCGCAGAAAACGATCA
>CAZYKJ010000033.1:0-7348 GCA_964648065.1 uncultured Gammaproteobacteria bacterium | reverse complement strand
GTTCGTCTCCAGGCCTTCTGCCCGGATGACGCGTCGCGCGGTTCGGAGATCGGCAACTGGGCCGGCACGACCACCGACTGGAACAGCCGCATCGGCAACACGCTCCGCTCGGCGGGTTACACCGTCGACATCGACGGCATGGACCTGTCGGACGCGGGCTACGTCTGCCGCGAGAGCCCGAGCTCGTCCCTCTCGAAGCCGCACGTCCCCTTGGACGAGTGCAGCACCTTCGCCTGCCCGCGCTGAACGCGGACAACACTCTGGAAAGTGAGCTCTGACAACTGTCGGAGCTCCTTCCCTCAAAGTTCATCATCAGCTGATGGCCTTCGAGGGGAGTCCGAATGGTTCGGCCCCTACTCCGGCGCAAGTCGGAGTCGGGGAGTCGAACGACTCTCTCCAACTCACGTTCCTGTACATTTCCATCCAACGAGGTTCCATCATGAAGAACGTTCTCTTCTGCCTCTCGATCTGCCTCATCAGCTCCACCATGGCCTGCGCGACGGAGTGCCCCGCGGGATACACCTGCGGTGCGACGACGGCCGACGCGGGACACATCGTCGGCGACGCCGGTCCGGCAACGCACGACAGCGGCCCCGTCACGCCGACGGCCGACGCGGGACACAGCCCGACGCCGTACCGCAGCTGCGGAGCGTCCGGGATGATCCCGACGCGCTTCCGCATCACGGTGCTCGACGCCTCGAACGGCCCCCTCGGCACCTGCGCGGCGGGCTGGGACCCGATCGCGTACGCGCTCCCGGTCACCGGCGACATCCACGTCGTCGGCTCGGACATCGATCAGCTCGTGCGGTCGGAGTGGGCCGGCGAGGTCGACTTCAACTTCATGTGCGGCGGCGGCTTCGACTACGCGTCGATCCTTCCGGGCCAGCACCCGTCGGATCGCGGCGTGCGCGTCGAGGTCTTCTACGGCAACGACACGCCCGTCGACGTCTCGAGCCGCGTGAGCACGGCCACCTCGCCGAGCGGCGGAACCCTGTTCCGCCTCCCGCTCTGCTCGAGCTACCTCTGACCAGGTAGCTCGCAGAACGTACTGAACTGCACCCATTCCAATTCTGGAATGGGTGCTTTTCGTTTATTTGGCTATGCTCCGCATCATATATTGACAAAACCACGGATTTACCCTAAGTAGAAGCAAACCTATCGGACCTTGAGTCCGTCTGGTACTCGCATACCTCCTCCAGATTGCGATCTATCAGGCGGCCCCAAGGTCCGATGGTTCGGACTTTTCCATATTCGAACAAGTGTAGAAGGAGGCTCTGTGATGCGTCTTTTCCCGATCCTGCTGATCATCGTCTGTCTGCTCCCGGCCGCATCGGCCTCTGCCCAAGACATGGATGCCGGCGTCGATTCCGGAGTCGTCCACGACCCGGTCACGCCTCCCGCAACGAGCGGGGAAGATGCCATGACCCACGATCCGCTCGTCGAGTGCATGACCGAGTGCGGCGCGCGCAACGAGATGTGTATCTCCACCGCGGAGATCGCCGATTGCCTGAACAACATCCCCGTGTGTGCCGGACTTGCTCCGCGCACGCGCGAGATCACCCAGGCATTCTGCGAAGCCTGCGGCCGCGCCACGACCGGCTGCGAAGCATCGCCGCCGCCCGGTACCGGAACCGTTCTCGCCATCGAAACGGAACCCACACCCACACCGGAGCCCGAGCATCACGCTCGAGATCGACCACCACCGCCCGTGATCACCTCATCCGAATCCATCTGTACCCGCCAGCGCGGTGTCTGGATGGCTGATGCGGAAGTGACCATGCCTGATGGCCGAGTTCTCCGTGGACTCTGCCGTACGCCCGAAGGCGCCGACTTGCTCGCGCGCATCGAGGCCGAGTCGCGAGCACGCACCGAAGGCGACGAGGCGCTCGGTCACCGTATCGATACGGAAACCGAGGAACGCATCGTTGCCGACGCCGAGCTACGTCGCGACCTACTGATGAACGGCATGATGGACATGGCTCGCGACTCTGAAATCGCGACCTTGGTCGCGCAGATCGCCTGCTTGGAGCGTCGCTCCGAGCGCATTGCTCTCACCGAGTTCGACGCGCGTCTGCGGGCGCGGCTGATCGACTCGGGGCTGGCTCGTGATGGATACTTCATCTGTCACGGCTATCATGCTCCCGAGCCGGTCGCTGCAGCCACCTCATCCGCGAGCACGCGCTCGACCACGGCGAGCGAGACATCCTCGTCTCCGCCCGAACATGCGCGCGCCCCGGACGAGCATCCCTCCTTCGGCCAGCGCGGCTTTGCCCGCGTTCGTCTGCAAGGCTTCTACTGGATGGGCTTCCGCACCTTCCATCCGGTACTCAATCAGAGCGGCCGAAGCGAGCTCGAAACCCTGCCCGTCGGGCTCGGTCTCGACGCAACGCTCGTCCTTGCGCTCGAGCGAGGCTGGTACGCAGAGGCCGGTGCAGGCATCGCCTACGACTGGCCCGACTTCTCGCCGTACGCGTTGAATCTCGGGTCATACTTCCATGGCGGTCTGCGCTACTACCTCATTCCTGCCGTCTCCATCGGTGCGGGCGCGACGCTCATCCAGCGCTATCGCCCCAACCTGGAGAGTACCTACACCCAGCTCGGCGGTTACCTCGACCTGTCTTTCCACGTCCGCTTCACCCCGGATGTGACCGACCCGTCGCTCGTGATCACCGTCCGCGGCTCGGCTGCGGCGGCCTTCCGCCCCGGCGTCAACATCGCCCCGGACGGCTCGCTCGTGATCGAGATCGGCCCCGAATTCTGACTGACCGACGACCCTCTCCCATCTGGGATGAGGGTCGTCTTTCGTTTATGCTAGGATCGTCTCCATGCCAGCCTTCGACGGAATTCTCGGTCATGCCCCGATCGTCACCATGCTCCAATCCCTGTCCGCCAAACCGGGTCAGGCTTATCTGTTCCATGGTCCATCTGGCGTGGGCAAAACCCTGGTTGCAAAATCATTTGCAGCCGCTATTTTGTCTCTCGATAATCGCGAAGCCCTCCATTCGCATCCGGATTTCGCAACACTTGAACGTGAAGAGGGAGGTCGCGAAATCAAAATCAAACAAACGCGCGAGCTCGTCACCCGCATGACAATGTCTGCGGCGCGTGGCGGATATAAAATCGCGTTAATCGAAGAGGCGGATCGTCTGAATGAAGAGTCGGCGAACGCATTGCTGAAATCCGTCGAAGAGCCAACCGGCGACAGCGTCTATCTGTTGATCAGCGAGCGCCCCTCGGCTCTTCCGGCCACACTCCGTTCGCGTCTCGCCTCTGTCGCTTTCACGCCCCTGTCTTTCGCCGACATGTCCGGTTCGTATCCCGATAACATCATCCGCGAAAGCCGCGGCTGTCCCGGTATTGCCCAACGCATCATCGATGATCCGGATGCGTGGCATGATCGTCGTGCATGGGCAGGGGAGCTGCTTAAGAGTTTGATGAATGATCCCGTCGGCCAACGCCTTGGTTCCATCGATCGTCTCGCTAAACGCCTTCAATCCGACGAAGATCCGGAGCTCGCATGGCGCGCGATTCTCGCCGAATTGATGTTCCTCGCACCTGATCACGTCAAAGATCCGGCTGCCTTGTCCGAGATCGGCCGCGGTCTCGCTCGCGCCTGGCATTTGGTCGGTTCCTCGCTTTCTCCGCAGCTCGCGCTTGAATGGGCGGTGGTTGAGCCGTATACTACGGACAAATCATCTCTTCCCTCGTTCCTCTACCCAACCTATCTATGATCTCCACGAAGCGTCTCGCCATGTTCGCCGGCCCGGTTCTCGCCCTCGTTGTGATGGGCCAGGGTTGCGGCTCTACGACTCCAGCCGTTGGTCCCGACGGCGGCATGTTCCGCACCAAGGATAATGGTGTCACGTGGACACAGCTGAAGACGCTCAATGCCGGAGCCAAGCAGGGGAGCATTGCCGATGTTGGTATCGTAACCGTCGGAGTCGATCCTCAAGATCCGAAGGCGATTTACGCCGGCACCGAATTGAATGGCGTGATCTACTCGCTTGATGGTGGAGACTCCTGGCAGTCTGCCGGGGGATTGAATTCCGGACGCGTCTCATCTGTCGCCGTCGATTCCAAGAACAAATGTATTATTTACGCCGCCAAAGACAATCAGATTTTCAAAACGTCCAACTGTTCGCGTGACTGGTCCGCCATCTACTATGATCCGCGTTCCATCAAGTTCACGACGCTCGTTGTCGACTGGTTCAATCCGAGCATCTTGTATGCAGGTACCAGCGCCGGTGATGTTGTGAAGTCCGTGAACGGCGGAGCGACATGGAGTGTGTCCTATCGCATCGACGGATACAACGTCAATCAAATCAGTCTCGACAAACATGACTCGCGCATTGTCTATGTCGCAACCGATCGCGCCGGTATTATCAAAACCGTAGACGCCGGAGCAACCTGGGTGCAAATCAAAAAAGAATTGTCAGATTTCGACGGAGCAACGCGCGCCAACTTGGTTGTCACGGATCCTGCCACGGCGGGCCGCGTCTACAGCATTTCAAAATTTGGCATCATCGTTTCCAACGACAATGGCGCCACCTGGACGGCGCTCAAGCTCCCGACGCCAGCCGGTTCCGTCGACATGAAAGCTTTTGCAGTCAGTCCGAAAAACTCCAAGTCGCTCGTCTATGCCACGGACAAAGCCGTTGTCTGGAGCGAAGACGGCGGAGCAACCTGGACCCTCAAGAAACTCCCGACCTCGCGAGGCGCAGCGATCCTGATCTACGACTCGTCCGCGGATAAGCCAGCCCTTTTCCTCGGAGCGCTTCCGCCTAAAAAGTAAGCAAAGATCCGTTGTTTGGAAGCCCTGTGCCGCTTGCGGCGCGGGGCTTTTCATGTCACTCTCCCATGCGATATGCCTAATCGAATTGATGAACACAAAAGTGAATTCCAAGCCGCCGTCGACCACTATCAAAAAGAGTTGTCCGGCATGCGTACCGGCCGCGCAAGTGCAGCCCTGATCGAGGGAATCCGCGTCGAAATTTACGGACAAAGCATGGATCTTAAATCCAATGCCTCCATCACCGTACCGGATAACAAGACGCTCCAAATCGAGCCTTGGGACAAGAGCATTGTCAAAGATATCGAGAAGGCGCTCATCGATGCGAATCTCGGCATGATGCCGAATGTCGCAGGCACCGTGATCCGCCTCGTGATGCCGCCGATGAATGAAGAGAATCGCAAGTCCATGGTGAAGCTGGTGAATCAGCGCGCCGAGGGAGCCAAGATCACTATGCGCAATATCCGCGAAAAAATTAAAGGCGCAATTCAGGCCGACGAGAAAGCCAAAACCATTTCCGAAGACGAGCGCAAGCGCCTGCTCGAGCAGCTCGACAAAATGGTTGCCGAATACAATGCTAAAATCGAAGCTTTCACCGAAGATAAGGAAAAAGAAATCATGACCGTATGATCAGCCCTGAGAAAAAAATGGATTTACTGCTGTCGCTGTGCAAGCGACGCGGTTTTGTGTATCCCGACTCCGACATTTACGGCGGTTTTGCCAATGCTTGGGACTACGGCCCGTATGGCATCGAGCTTAAAAACAATATTCGCGATGCTTGGTGGAAGCGCTTCGTCCACGGCCGCGAGGACGTCGTCGGTGTCGACACGCCTATCATCCAACACCCGAAAGTTTGGGAAGCTTCGGGACATTTGGCGACCTTTAGCGATCCTTTGGTCGACTGTAAAAAGTGCAAACGCCGCTTCCGCGCCGATCATTTGCTTGAAGCCAAGCAAGCCGAGCCCGGTTATGACAAAGAGCATCCGCTCACCATCGCAGACCTCGTTTGTCCAAACTGTGGCGGCGAACTCACCGACATCAAGCATTTCAATTTGATGTTCAAGACCTTCGTCGGCGTCACCGACGATTCCGCTTCCGTTGCATACCTCCGTCCGGAAACCGCAGCCGGTATGTTCACGGCATGGAAAGATATTCGCGACTCCATGCGCAAAAAGCTGCCTTTCGGCATCGCACAAGTCGGCAAAGCCTTCCGCAATGAGATCACGCCGGGCAACTTCATCTTCCGCACGCGCGAATTCGAGCAAATGGAAATAGAGTACTTCGTAAAACCGGAACAAGCACCGGCCGCTTTTGAAGTCTGGCTCGCCGAAATGAAAGACTGGGTAGAAAAAATTCTCAAAATCAATCCGGAGCATGTCGTCTATTACGAAATCCCGGATGCGGACCGCGCTTTCTATTCCAAGCGCACCGTCGACATCGAGTATCACTATCCTTTTGGCTTGAAAGAACTCTACGGCATCGCCAATCGCTCCGACTACGACCTCTCACGCCATCAAGAATTCTCGGGCGAGGATTTGCGCTGGTTTGATCAGGAAAGCGGCGAGCGTTTCATTCCATACGTCATCGAGCCGACATGGGGTTTGTCCCGAACCGTACTGGCCGTTCTTTGCGAACACCTCGATGTAGACGAAGCAGACACCTCTGAAGAAGGGGAGAAGGAGCCGCGTATGGTTTTGCGCCTCCCGCCTCGCTTGTCTCCGGTCAAAGCTGCCGTTCTGCCTTTGCAAAAGAAAGATGGACTCTCGGACTTGGGCAAAGAGCTCGCACAAAAGATTCGCGCCGCCGGTCTCGTCGTCGAATACGATGAATCTGGCTCCATCGGCAAGCGCTATCGCCGTCAGGATGAAATCGGCACGCCGGTTTGCTTCACAATCGACTATCAAACCAAGGAAGACGGCACCGTCACGATCCGCGATCGCGATTCCATGACGCAAGAACGCATCAAAATGGACGAAGTCGTCGCATTCATCCAATCCAAACTGATTTAACATGAAACCAATAACAAAAAAGCTGAAGAACGGGATGCAGGCCATCGTCATCCCGCAAAAAGGTGCCGCCTCGATGACTGTCATGGTCTTCACGCGCGTTGGTTCGCGATATGAAACGAAAGACATCAACGGCGCATCGCATTTCATTGAGCACTTGATGTTCAAGGGAACCAAGCGCCGTCCGGATACGCAGAAAATCTCCAAAGAACTCGACCGCTACGGTGCCGAGTACAACGCCTTCACATCCAAAGACCTGACAGCGTATTACGTCAAAATGGATGCGGCAAAAACCAATCTCGCCGTCGACATTCTGAACGACATGATTTTCCATTCCAAATACGATCCAAAAGAAATCAATCGTGAGCGCGGCGTCATCGTGGAAGAGATCAATATGTACGAGGACAATCCGCGCATGCATATCGAGGACTTGCTCGAAGAAGTGTTGTTCCCGAACTCGACACTCGGCTGGAATATCGCCGGCCCGCGCGAAGTCATCCGCAGCGTCCCGCGTGAAAAATTGATTGCGTATCGCGACGCCTACTATGTTCCG
>CAZYKJ010000032.1:4980-7583 GCA_964648065.1 uncultured Gammaproteobacteria bacterium | reverse complement strand
TTGTGAATAGCGCCGTGAGGCCGGCGGAGATGGTGCAGGTGGAACGCGAGGCTTCTTCCGGACGGCTCAAGCTTTTGTATTTGGCACCGGAACGTTTTGCCAAACCGGCGGCGCGCGAGTTTTTGCGGACGCTGCATATCAGCTTGTTTGCGGTGGATGAAGCACATTGTATTTCCCAATGGGGACATGATTTCCGTCCGGATTATCGTAATTTGGATTTGTTGCGCACGTATTTCCCGGGTATTCCGATCATTGCGCTTACCGCGACGGCGAATGCGCGTGTTCGCGAGGATATCGTCAGTCATTTGCATTTGGGGCAGGGGAAGGTGTTCAAGTCGAGCTTCAATCGACCGAATTTGACGTATCGCGTATTACCGAAGAAAAAATCGTTTGACCAGCTTTTGGCAGAATTGAAAGCGCGTCCGGATCAGGCGGCGATCGTATATTGCTTTTCACGAAAATCAACCGAGAAAATTGCCGCTGACTTGAATGCGAATGGCGTGAAGGCGGCGGCGTATCATGCGGGACTCACACCGATGGAGCGTACGCGCGTGCAAGAGCGTTTTATTCGAGACCAGGTTCCGGTGATTGCCGCGACGATTGCCTTTGGTATGGGCATCGATAAACCGGATGTGCGTTTGGTTGCGCATATGGATTTGCCCAAATCCGTCGAGGGCTATTATCAGGAAACGGGACGCGCCGGCCGTGACGGATTACCAAGCGATTGTCTGTTGTTTTTCTCGACGGGCGATCGCGTCAAGCATGAATTTTTTATACGAGCCATGGAAGATCCGGATGAGCGCCAACGCGTGCGGATGCAGCTGCAAGAAATGATTAAGTATGGAGAGTTGAAAACGTGCAGGCGTGCGTTCTTACTCGGGTACTTTGGCGAGGCTTCGTCGGCGAGCAATTGCGGCGCTTGTGATATTTGTGTTCCGCGCGCGCCATTAAAGACCAAGAAAGAAGTCGAGGCGGGGGATTACAATACAGATCTTTTCGAGAAGCTTCGAGCGTTGCGTCGATCGTTAGCCGAAGCGCGCCGCGTTCCGCCCTATATGATTTTTGGCGATAAGTCGCTGCATGAGATGTCGCGCACGTTTCCACGAACGTTGGAATCTTTGGAGCGGGTTTTTGGTGTGGGGAAGGCTAAGATCGCACAATTCGGCACGCCGTTCTTGCAGGCGATTCGTGCGTTTATGGATGAGCAGGATATTCAAAAATAACCAATAAAAAAGCCCTCCGATCGGAGGGCTTTTGCTTAGGCCGTTTTGACAACGGACTTCATCTTTTCCATCATCGACTCTTCGGTCATGCCGTCGGCCATCATCTTTTCGATTTCGGCGGCATGCGTGGCCGTGGCGTGCTCCTTTGACTTCATCATGGCTTCTTCCATCGTTTCTCCTTCAGCGACGAATGGGCAACCTTCGATACCCATGTCGGCGCAAGCAATGCTGTTCATATGTGTTTGTTTGTTAAAGCGTCGAATTAGTTGTCGTATCGTACACGATCGCGAAACAAGCGGGAAGAATTTAGCAAGGGGAGGAAGTCGGTAGCGAAGTTGAAAGCGGCGGCAAGCGCGGGGCCGGCAACACCGGTGAGTACGAGTGCAAAGCCGACGAGATTGGTGCCGAGCCAGATGTACGTGTTTCCGCGCATGACGCTCTCTGTTTCACGGGCCAGACGAATAAGTTCGGGTAGTCGCTCCAAACGGTCTGCAAGCAGAATGATGTCGGCTGCTTCGATGGTGACGGCTGTTCCTGTCGATCCCATGGCGATACCGACATCGGCGCGGGCGAGCGCCGGCGCATCATTGATACCGTCACCGATCATTGCGACCGTTCCTTTTGCGGCCAAGACGCCGATTTCGCGTTCTTTATCTTCCGGTTTCATGGTCGGGCGATAATCCTCGATGCCGACGCTTTTCGCAACTGCGGCTGCTGTTCGCATCTGATCACCGGTGAAGATGATCACGTTTTTTACTCCAAGCTCGCGCAGCTCGTCGATGCTTTGTTTTGCTTGCGGACGAGGAATGTCGGCGATGCGGACGCGGCCGACGCAGACGCCATCAACGGCTACATAGAAGTCACTCACGAGCCCCGGATCCAATTTTGTTTCTTCGCGTTCCGCCCAGCTTTCGGGAATGATGACATTGGATTCAGCGAGTAAAGCCGGTGTTCCGACGAGAATGTCGCGCTCCTTGGCGCGCACCCAAATACCGCGTCCTCGATAGACTTGGAATTTTTCCGGATCCGCAACGGCGCCTACGCGTTTCACGGCTTCACGAAAGACGGCTCGGCCGATGACATGTTCGGAATATTTTTCCGCGATCGCAAGACATTCCCAGATAAAAAATTCGGTAACGGACGGATCACGATCTAGGCGCTCCACGCGGAGCTCTCCAAAGGTTAGCGTGCCTGTTTTATCGAGAACGAGCGTTTCAATATGAGCCATGAGCATGAGCCAGGCTCCGCCTTTGATGAGGATGCCGCGACGTGCGGCCCGGCCGAGCGCGCCGGTCATGGCGAGCGGGATCGCGACGGCGATATCGTCCGCGCAGGAGATCAAAAAAAACGCAGCGACCATGGTCGGATTATGCGACCAAA
>CAZYKJ010000032.1:0-4939 GCA_964648065.1 uncultured Gammaproteobacteria bacterium | reverse complement strand
CGACGGGCAGAAAGATTGAGGCAAAACGATCGGCCGTTTTTTCTTGTCTCGACTTATGACGAGATGCTTCTTGAATTAATGCCGCCATGCGGTCGAGCGTGGAGTCTTTGCCGACATGGGTTGCACGGATTTTGATGGCTCCGGCCGAGATAATCGTTGAAGCAAGTACGCGGTCTCCAATCAGTTTTTCTTTGGGAATCGATTCGCCGGTAACCGAAGCTTCGTTGATCAAGCCCGTACCATGCACGACCAAGCCATCGACGGGAATGCGTTCGCCTGTGCCGATGAGGAGAATATCGCCCATGCGCACTTCTTGCGTTGGGATTTCATCGACTTTGCCTCGTGACTCGCGTCTGGCTTTGAGCGGTTTGAGCGCCAGCAGTTCTTCCACGGCTTTATTGGCTCGCGCCTGCGTTCGTCCTTCGAGTATACGCGCAAAGGCTAGCATGAGAGCGATGAAGGAGGCGGAAACGAAGCCGCCCAAGACGATGGCGATGGTGACAGCGAGGATGTTGTAGAGATCGATTGTGAGCTTGAATTTGGCAGCTTCTTCGACGGCGCTGCGAAAGGTCGGCCATACGGAACTAGCGATGATGATCGACGAAACAATCCAGACTCCGGGGAAGAAGTAGCTTAGGGTTAGGGCGGCGATTGGTAGAGCGAGCGAAAAAACCTCGTCGCGCGAGATGGTCATGCGGATATTATACGCCACGCGCATCGTACGTGCTAAGCTGTGGGTATCTATGTCCCGCAAGCATTTTTTACCCGACTGGAAGGCGATTTGGTCTTTTTTGCGTGATGGATCAAGCGATTGGAAGCCAAAGGTTGTTGCGGTAGCGGCGATTGTTTATTTGATTTGGCCGATTGATTTGTTGCCGGATCTTGCGCCGCTTATCGGCTGGCTGGATGATATTGGTTTTGTCGGATTTGCGACGTGGTATTTGATGCATGCAAGCGCAGAGCATCAAAAGAAGTTGGATAAGTAAAAAGAAGGCGCTAGGCCTTCTTTACCGCCATTATCCAATGGCTCGACTCTTTGTCTTTCCAGAATAACTCGAATGCTTCGATGGTGAGAATACGGATACCGCTTTCCGTTGCCGGATCCATCATGAAGATTTTGTGTTTGCCGACATCGTAGACGACGGAATAGTGATCATTGCCTTCGAGGGTCCATCCGACGACAACCGGAATGTCTTCTTCGACAAAGCGGCGGATATCGTTGATGCCGGCATTGTCCTGTGCGACGGTTTTGAGACCGGCGGCTTCGGCGCCTTGAATCATTTTGATGTGCGTTGCGTGCTCATCCGGAGTGACATTGCAGAGTTTGGCGATTTCATCATGCGTGAAATCTTTTTTGTAAAACGTGAGCACCACTTTCAAGGCAGACGGTCCGCAGAGGCCGGGCAACATTCGGACGGGAGTCATGGGTCTCATACTTGGGGCGTTTGTGAGGCTGGTTTATCCGGCATGTCGAATTCCTCGACAGCTTCGCTTAATTGTTCGCGGCGTTCCTTTTCTGCGAGTTCGAGAATCGTTTTGGACACGCGCGTTGGATGGGCTATTTGTTCGAAGACGAAATGCGTTTTTTCTCCGGCGGTTTGAATTTCGACATTACCGAAGTCGAGTAGTGTTTCAAAAACGCCTTTGACCGTGCTGGTCACATCTTGCACGCGATACAAGCGAAGCTCGGAAGTCGTGCGAGCGAATAATCCCGTTTGCTCGATATTCAAAATGCGTTTGGTTGTGACGATCCAGAAGTCCAAATAATAATCCATGAAATTCTGGAAGAGGAAGAGCCAAGCGAACAAGAAGAAGGCGGAGCCGCCGAGGACGATCAGCGGCATCAGTACCGGATCGTTTACGATTGCTGGCTGATACGTCGGGAGATACCAGACAATGGCTGGAACAGAGCAGAGCAGGAAGACGTAACCGAGCAAAAGCCAGAGAATCGTAAACGGATGGCGATGCAAAGCATGCACGACGGTTTCGCCGGGAACTTCATTCGGCAGGTGCTGGAGATTGAGCATGCTAGATGGAGTTTATCGAAATAGTGCTCGGGAAGAGCGTGACGGTAGGCGACCAATCCACGCCGATCAAATACCAGGCCGTGAAGCCGATGACGCCGAGTGCAACGCCCATGAAAACGGCATTGGACATCAGTGTAACGAAGCCGGTGATACCGAAGCGGATGCTCATGCCTGTTGTGATGAGCGCAAGCAATCCAAAGATGAGGACGAGCACGACCCAAATGCCGAGAAAGAGAATCAGCGGAACCATAAGGCTATGCTCCTAGTGTACCTTGGCGGTTCGGCGGCGTAAATCCGAGATGCTGATAGGCGAGATCGGTAGCGACGCGTCCGCGAGGCGTGCGCGAGAGCAGGCCTTGCTGGAGGAGAAACGGTTCGATGACTTCTTCGAGTGTTTCCATTTCTTCCGACGTTGCCGCGGCGAGCGTCGAGAGTCCGGTTGGGCCGCCTTGGAATTTGTCGACGAGCGCTCTCAGGACGCGGCGATCGGCTTCGTCTAGGCCGAGCATATCGATTTCGAGAGCGGCGAGCGCTTTGTCGACGACGGTTTCATCGTAAGCGCCGCCAGCCATGACTTGGGCGTAATCGCGGACGCGCTTGAGAAGACGATTGCCGATGCGCGGCGTGCGGCGGGATCGGCTCGCAATCAATTCAATGGGACGTTCGTCCATCGAGATGTCCATCAGCTTGGAGGAGCGGCGGAGAATTTCGCGCATCTGCGCGCGGTCGTCGTCGACGAATGGCACGAACAGCATGGAGAGGCGAGTGGTTGCACCGATGATGGTGAAACGTTTGAGATCGAGACGGAGAACGCGGGCCGTTGGTCCTTTTCCGATGACGAGATCGAGGGCGAAGTCTTCCATGGCAGGATAGAGCACTTCTTCGATCGAACGATTCATGCGATGAATTTCGTCGATAAACAAAATGTCGCCTTCTTCGAGGTTTGTCAGAATCGCGGCGAGATCGCCGACGCGTTCGAGAGCCGGGCCGCTGGTTACGCGGACATTCGCGCCCATCTCATTTGCGATTACGTGAGCAAGCGTCGTTTTGCCGAGGCCCGGGGGTCCGTAGAGCAGTACGTGATCGCACGGTTCACTGCGGCCTTTGGCGGCTTCGATAAAAATACGGAGATTTTCTTTGACGACTGGCTGGCCGATAAAATCGCCCAACGTTTTGGGACGTAACGCGGCGTCAAAGCCGGCATCTTTTTCTTGTTCTTCCGGAGCGATGATACGCGGTTCTTGTTCCATATCTGTTCGCGTCGATCCTAGCACATCGTTTAGCCGGGAGCGACGATGTTCACAATGAGCATCAAAGCGACGCCGATGACAGTCAGGATTAGGCCGGAGCGTGAGGTTTTTTCTTCATGTGCACTCGGTAGAAGTTCGGAGAGCGACAGATGAATGAAGAGCCCGGCGAGAGCGGCGAGGAAAAAGCCGAGCGAGGCGGCGGTCGGTACGAGCGCGTGACCGGCGAAGAAACCGAGCACGGGTAAAATCAAAATCATGATGAGACCGAAAATCGCCGGGCGATTATTGTCGTGGCGCAGACGCAAGAGCGTGACCGTGCTTAAACCGTCGGTGAATTTGTGGAGCATCAGCGCTGCGGTGACGAGCAAGCCGAGACGATTGCCGGCGGCAAAACCTCCGCCAACGGCGAGACCGTCCAAGAATGCATGGAAGCCCATGCCGGAAACGCGCGACCAGGTGCCGACATGTTTGTGGATGTGGGCGTGTTCGTGGCCTTCGTGACCGTGATAGTCAAAGACTTTATCGAGAATATGGAAAAACAAAATCGAGATGAGCGCGGCGAGACCGATCCAGATCGGATCGATATTGGACTCAAGCGCCGAACCAAAAGATTCGGGGAGCAGGTCTAAAAAGGCGAGGCCGAGGATGACGCCTCCGGAAAGGGAGAGCCATGGGATGAGATTGCGCTTGGTGCGGAGTACGGCAAGACCGCCAACGAGGGTTGCGACTATGGGCAAGGCAACAGCAAAGGCAGGGGAGAGAGTCATGGCTCCAGTGTGCTAGGATATGCGCTATGATGCAACTTTTGGACTATTTTCTACATTTGGACGCGCATCTTTCCCAGTTGATTGCTTGGGCCGGGAATTGGTCGTATGCAGCCCTGTTTGCGGTTATTTTTTGCGAGACCGGTTTGGTTGTTACGCCGTTTTTGCCGGGCGATTCGTTTCTATTTGCATCCGGGTCGCTCGCGGCGATCGGTGCATTGAATCTCCCGCTTCTTTTGCTGGCGCTGTTTGTCGCGGCTTTTCTTGGGAATGAAATTAACTACTTAATTGGCAGGGAAATCGGTTTGCGTTTGCTGGACGGACCGTTCAAACGACTTATCGATAAAAAACATCTGCAGAAAGCGGAAGCGTTTTTTGCCAAGCATGGGAACAAGGCGATTGTATTTGCCCGCTTTATTCCAATCGTGCGTACGATCGTTCCGTTTACCGCAGGTGTCTCGCGTATGGATCCACGCCGCTTTACAATGTATAACGCGATTGGAGCTTTCGCGTGGATATCGCTGTTTACTCTTGGCGGATATTGGTTCGGAAATATTCCCGTGGTGAAGGAGAATTTCAGCCTTGTTGTTTTGGCTATTATCTTTGTTTCGCTGCTGCCGCCGTTGTATGAATGGTGGCAAGAGCGGAGGACGGGTGACAAGTAAGAAAAGACATGATAGAACTTGGCCGCGCCCCGATGGCGGAATGGTATACGCGGGGGACTTAAAATCCCTAACCTTAACCGGTGTGCAGGTTCGAGTCCTGCTCGGGGCACCATGCAGAAAACGACACCTTTTGGACCGCGCCACGAGCGCGGTTTCTGCGTGGCGGAATCGGGTTCGAACACGCCGGGCGGGCCCGTGTCGTGCCGGCGAGCGGCGCACGTGTTTCGAACGCG
>CAZYKJ010000031.1:0-7695 GCA_964648065.1 uncultured Gammaproteobacteria bacterium | reverse complement strand
CGGCCGACGGGCGGGGCGCGGGGATCGCCGACATGGCGCCGGGCGGCGGCGTCGAGGGCTGTGCCATGGTGGGCATGCTCTCGATGCTCGGCTTGGGATGCTCGATGATGGCGACGAGCGCACGGCTGTCCATGCGCGCGTCGTTGAGCAGCTTCGCCTCCGTCGGCGTGAGCTCCTCGAGCTTCTCGGCCCCTTCGATGAGGGGCTTGAGCTGCTCCTGCATCGCGCGTGCCCGCGCGATCCGCTCGTCCGCTTCGAGCTCCATGAGCTCGAAGCTGCCGTTGGTCTTCTTGCTCTCGATCTCCAGCACGAGCTGGTCGAGTCGCATGAAGAGCGCGAGCCGCTCCTCGGAGGCCATGGCCTCCCGGTCGTCCTGGGTCTCATCCTCGTCGATCTCGTCGGACGCCTCGTCCTCGATTACGATCTCGTCGCTACTCGCGGTCTTCACGACCACGAGCGGCTTCGACGGAATGTCGCCGAGGGCGTCATCGAGGGAGGGATACTTGTGCTCGTTCTCGTTCTCGTTGTCGTTGTCGCTCATCTCTTTTCTCCATCTTTCCGACACTCGTGAGTGTCAAAGGTTCACGTCCACAGAACATCTGCGGAACGACGTAAAATACCATATTTTAGCCAAATTGTCAACACTTATTGACAGAGTTGCTCTAAACCCAAAAAAGTGGCTAAAATAAGCCCATGTCACGACCTAAGCCTGTAGTCCTGATAATTATCGATGGCTTTGGAATAGCCCCATATTCGGAAGGGAACGCTGTTCAGGAGGCGAATATGCCGGTCTTTAAAAGATTGGTTGAATCCTATCCGGCTATGACGGTTCACGGTTCCGGCGGTGCTGTCGGCCTATCCTGGGGCGAAATGGGTAATTCCGAAGTCGGCCATTTAACGATTGGCGCTGGACGCATTTTTTATCAAAGTTTGCCGCGCATCAATCTCTCCATCGAATCGAAAGAATTTTTTCAGAATAGCGCCTTCAAGAAGGCGGCTGCACATGCCAAGCAAAATAACGGCCGTATCCATTTGATGGGTCTTTTGTCGCAGGGCAATGTTCATGCCTCGCAAGACCATTTGTACGCGTTGCTGCAATTCTGCAAACAAGAAGGATTCACCGATGTTCCGGTTCACTGCTTCCTCGACGGCCGCGATGCTATTTATAATTCCGCCGCCGGTTTTGTGACGGAGCTCGAAGCCAAGATGACGGAGCTTGGCGTTGGACGTATCGCGACACTCGCCGGACGTTACTACGCCATGGATCGCGACAATCGCTGGGACCGTGTGAGCCTCGCCTACAATGCCATTGTGAAAGGAGAAGGTGATCGAGCCGCTTCTGCCGCAGAAGCGATACAAGCGTCTTACGCCAAATCTATTTTTGACGAGCAAGTCGTTCCGACCGTCATCGGCCAAGCCCAAGCCGTCTCTTCCGGCGACGCCGTGATCTTTTTCAACTTCCGTCCTGACCGCGCCCGAGAACTCACCAAGGCCTTCGTTGTCCCGGCATTCGACAAGTTCCCGCGTGACTACATTCAAAATCTTCTCATGGTCACGATGACCGAGTACGAAAAGGACTTGCCCGTCGAAATTGCTTTCCCGCCGCAGCTGATCGAGACATGTCTCACGAAAGTTATTTCCGATGCCGGTTTGCGCCAGCTGCATATTGCAGAAACAGAGAAGTACGCGCACGTCACATTTTTCTTGAACGGCATGCGCGAAGAAGAATTCCCGGGTGAGGAGCGCGTCATCATCCCGAGCCCACCGGTCTCAAGCTATGATCAAGTGCCGGAAATGTCCGCCTTCAAGATTTCCGAGCGCGTGGTTAAAGAGATTGCGGCAAACACCTTCGACTTTATCGTTCTCAACTTCGCAAACCCGGATATGGTCGGCCATACCGGCAATGAAGAAGCGACAAAAAAAGCCTGCGAGGCCGTCGACAAAGCCATGGGCGCAATTGTCGACGCTGCACTGGCCGTTGGCGGCGCAGTTTTGATTACCGCAGATCATGGCAATGCCGAAGAGGTTAAAAATTTGATCACCGGCGAAATGGACAAAGAGCATTCAACAAATCCCGTGCCCTTCATCATCGTATCCAAGGATCTCGAAGGTATTCGCGCCCCTTCCGGCGACGTCATCGGAGGCGATCTCTCCCTCAATCAACCGGTCGGCATGCTCGCCGACGTCGCTCCGACCGTTTTGAAAATGCTCGAACTCAAACAGCCTGCCGACATGACGGGTGCGCCGTTGATTTAACCCATGTCTTCCAAGCTCGCATCACGTGTTGTCGAGATCTTGTCCAAGAACTATCCCGGCAGGGGAATGATGGACATGAACAGCGCCGAGGACACCCTCATCGCGACGCGTTTGTCGGCTCGAACGACGGATGTTCAAGTACTTCGTGTCTATCCAAGCTTGCGCAAGCGTTATCCGACGTTGAAATCGCTCGCCAATGCCGATGTCCGCGAAATGGGCGCCATCATCAAATCCATCGGCTTCTACAATGCCAAGGCCAAATCCGTAAAAGCACTCGCGCAAAAACTTCTCACGGATTTCAACGGCAAAGTTCCTCGCACAATGGAGGAGCTCGTCACGCTTCCGGGCGTCGGACGCAAAACCGCGAGTTGTGTTTTGACATACGCGTTCAAAATACCCGCCATTGCCGTCGATACCCACGTCTTCCGCATCGCGCATCGCCTCGGCTGGTCCAAGGGTAAGACGCCGGAGCATGTTGAGAGCGATATGAAAGCACGGATCCCGGAAGATCAATGGATCGATGTAAACCGCGCTATGGTCCAATTCGGCCGCGATATCTGCAAGGCCGGAACGCCTCAATGTTATCGTTGCCCCGTCGCTCAATGGTGCAAGTATCCAAACAAGACGAAAGTCTGATATCCTCTTTTCATGCCAGGTGAAATCCTCATTATCCAAGGCATTCAGCAAACCATGGCCGGCGAAACCGGTCGTTGGCTGTCTGTCTTTTTTGCGCGCTATCTCGTTTTTATTTTCGCGCTCTTTGTCGCTTATATCGGCTTCGGCAAAAAACGACGCCACTTGCGCGTGATTGCCTACGAGGCGACATGGGCTGCGCTGATCGCGCTTATCGTTGCAACCGTGCTTGGTCAGCTCATCGGTCGCACGAGACCTTTCTTGGTGGATCCTTCGATCATCGCGCTCATCCCTGTTCCGCTAACGGAACACTCCTTCCCATCCGGCCACACGGCAACGTCCTTCGCCGCCGCAACCGTTCTGCTGTTCGGAAATCCGATTGTGGGTTTATTGGCTTTGGCCGCCGCAACGCTTGTCGGCTTCGGTCGCATCGCCGCCGGCGTCCATTATCCGACCGACGTTCTCGCCGGAGCCTTGCTCGGAATCATCATCGGCCTGCTCGTGCATTTTATTCGTCTTCGCCGCGCCAAGAAAAAGGGTGAACCGTATGCGAAGTCCGGTTAAGTTGATTTTCATCGCGCTTGCGCTTGTTTTGCTCTGGTCCGGCTGGGTCATCGCGAATGAAGCGTATCTCGCCGTCCCGACAGGTGCAGTACAGTCGTTCGAAGTTGCTACCGGCGCCGACGGTGCAACGGTCGCAGCCACACTCGAGTCGCAAGGATTTATTCCTTCGGCTTCGCGTTATCGTCTCTATGGCCGTATTGACTCGGCAGTAAGCCGTCCGCGCGCCGGTACGTATCAATTGCGTCCGGGAACGTCGTATCACGACATCGCCAGAGTGCTCGCGCTTGGTCCGGCCCGCAGCGAAATCCAGGTAACCGTCATCGAAGGCGAAACCATCGACCAATTTATCGATCAATTGAACAAAGACCAGAGTGTCGATCCCGCCGACACCGTCCGCATCATCGGCCGCTCCGTAAATCGTGTTCCTTTCGATCCGGCTTTGCGCGACCGCTATCCTTTTCTTGCCGATCTCCCGCGCGATCGCTCGCTCGACGGCTATCTGTTCCCGAATACCTACCGCGTCTGGGCCGATCAGCTTCCGGAAAGCTTGATCACCAAGCAACTCGACGAATTCTCCAAGCGTTATTCCGCCGCCAAGCCGGGTCCTGCAAGCGCACCGCTGAAAGATTTGGACGACGTCATTATTCTCGCTTCCATTGTCCAAGACGAAGTCCGTTCCAACGACGACATGCGCATCGTCGCCGGCATTTTCCTGAACCGCCTCCGTGATGGTATGGCCCTTCAATCCGATGCGACCCTCAATTACCTCACCGGCTCCGGCCGCGCCCGCGCCAACTCCCGCGACCTCTCCATCGACTCGCCATGGAACACCTACAAGGTCCGCGGCCTCCCGCCTTCTCCAATTGGCAACCCAGGAGACGCCGCCATCCAAGCCGTCCTCAACCCTGAACCCACCGAGTACCGCTATTTTTTAACCGACGAACAGGGTAAAACGTATTACGCCAAGACGCTGGAAGAACACACGGCGAATCGTCGCAAAGCCGGTCTGTAATCATGTCCACATTTGTCCTCTCCTCGGACCAAAACGGCCCGATCAAAAAGATCGACTATTCTGCGGCGCTCAATCAAGAGCAGCTTGCTGTTGTATTGGAAGGGGATGGGCCTTGTCTCGTGCTCGCGGGCGCAGGTTCCGGCAAAACTCGCACGCTCACCTATCGCGTCGCGTATCTCATCGAACACGGCATCGATCCTTCGAGCATTCTTCTCCTCACCTTCACCAACAAAGCCTCGCGCGAAATGGTTGAGCGTGTGATTACCGTGCTCGGTCCGGCTGCCAAAGGCATTTGGGGCGGCACATTCCATTCCATCGCCGCGAGATTTCTCCGCGTCTATGCCGAAGAGCTCGGATATAAATCGACGTTCTCGATTCTTGATCAAGACGATGCCAAAGATCTCATCAAAGCCGTGATGAAGGATTTGAAAATCGATCCAAAAGCGCGCCGCTTCCCGACAGCCGGTGTTGTCGGCGATATTATTTCGTACGCAAGAAACACTCAGCAAAGTCTTGATGATGCGCTCGAAATAAAACATCCAAATTTCGTTCCCTTGTCCGGCGACATCGAAGAAATCGCGCGGCAATATACTCTTCGCAAAAAGATGGCGAATGTCATGGACTTCGACGATCTTTTGACGAACTTTGCCATGCTTTTGGAAAGTGAAACTGGCAAACGCTTGTCCGAAAAGTTCCGTTACGTTCTCGTCGACGAGTTTCAAGATACAAATGCCGTTCAAGCGCGCATTGTCACGGCTGTCTCGCGCGTTCATCAAAACATTATCGCCGGCGGCGATGATGCCCAGTCCATTTACGCCTTCCGCGGCGCTGACGTGAAGAACATTTTGTCGTTTCCGGAGCAATTTCCAAAGGCGCGCATTTTCAAGTTGCTCACCAACTACCGTTCCACACCAGAAATTCTCGATCTCGCAAACGAATCACTCTCGCATAACACAAATCAATTCCAAAAAGAGCTGATTGGGCTTCGCGAAAAGGGCGGAAAGCCAAAACTCATCGCCTGCTCCTCCGCCGCCCAAGAAGCGCGGTATGTCGCCGACCAAATTCTCGCGCTTCGCGCCGAAGGCACGGCGCTCGCCAACATGGCTGTGCTGTTCCGATCGTCCGCACACTCGCAAACGCTCGAATTCGAGCTCATGAAGCGTGATGTTCCATATGAATATCGCGGCGGCCAAAAGTTTTTCGAACGCGCGCACATCAAAGACGTCGTTTCCTTCCTCCGCATCTACCAAAACCCCAAAGACGAGATCGCCTGGCTCCGCTCGCTCAATCTCCAAACCGGTATTGGCGCCGCCACGGCATCGGATGTCTCGCGACAAGCCGTTCAGCTCGAAGATATTCGCCAAGTCACAGACGGAAACGCGATCACGCCTCCCACGCGCGGCCGTTCCGGCTGGGATGATCTCGTCAAAATCCTCAGCGCCCTCGTCGAAACCGGCCGTCAGCCTGCTCCGATGATTCGCGCGATCACATCTTCCACGTATCAAGATTATTTGGAGCGCGAATATCCAAACTATCGCGATCGTTTGGAAGATTTGGAACAGCTCGCGCTCTTTGCCGAAGGTTACGAGGACATCGCGCCCTTCCTCGCCGACATTTCGCTCTACGATGATGTGCTCGCCCAGCGTCAGGAAGCCGCAAGAGGGGACAATGAGCGTTTGATTCTCTCGACCATTCATCAAGCCAAAGGTTTGGAATGGGATTCCGTCTTCATCATCCATCTCGCCGACACCGCTTTCCCTAACAAACGCTCGATGGCCGAGGAAAATGGTCTGGAAGAAGAACGCCGTCTCTTTTACGTCGCCGTCACCCGCGCGCGTCGCAACTTGTTCTTGTCCTATCCGCTCACCATGGGCCACGAATCGCTCATGTTGAATCAAGTCTCCACCTTTATCGACGAAGTCAGCCCACGTCTCTTCGAACGCGTCGAATTGCGCGAGGCCGGTTTTGGTTCCATGCCCCGTCCCGCCCGAGATGCAGGGGAGTGGTCATGGGACGGCGCCGACTCCGAATGGGAAGAGCCATCAATTCAGATTGAACCCAAAACCGTCTGGAAAAAAGAAGAGAAACCAAAACCAAAACTGAAGCCGGGATCGTTCCTTGGTGACTACTAGCGACTTGCCACCTCCATACCCCCTCGCTAAGGTCGGGCCAATCTATGGCATGGGCGCAAGTGGAGGGTCCTGGGGCTCCGGACACGGCCTGCGACTTGGTAGCGGCCGCCATCGCCGACGAGTATCTCCGGCGCGATAACGCGTCGCTTTTGAATATCCGCGTTTCTGGCGGCCATGGCGTAATTTTCGTGGCCGGCGAAGTCAAAACCAAGGCCGACTTTGACGTGGCTGCCGTCGTCCGCCGCACCCTCGGCCTCATTGACGCCTCCCTCTCCGCCGAGCCCTTCATCGCCATCGAGCCCATGATCGACCCGCCTCTCTTCGGCGATCGCGATCCGCTCACCGTTGTTGGTTACGCCACCTCGGAAACCCCATCCCGTTTCCCTCGCGAGATGGAAGTCGCCCGCACGGTCTTGCAGTCGATGGAAGTGCGCCGCCTGATGGACGCCGACTGGTACTGGCTCGGCTCCGACTATGCCGTGATGGTCGGGGGACAACGCGGCCGCGAAATTGTTCTGCGCCTCGGCCATGTCGATCAAGTTCCCTCCGAAGAAATCCGCGATCGCGTCCGCCGCATCCTTCCCACCGATCTCGCCGAATACGATCTTCGCGTTATCGCTTCCGATGCGCGTTCAAATGCCGGTCTCGCCGGCCGCATCGGCTCAAGCGGCCGCCGCCAAGCTCCCTATGGCGGCAAACTTCCATCCTCTCCATCCGGCGTCGGCCGTGAGCTCTCGCATCCGGCAAATCTCGGCGCCTGGTATGCCCGTGCAGCCGCCCGAGAACTCGTCGCCGCCGGATTCGGCAAAGCCGCGCTTGTCGATCTCGACTACGTTCCGCATCAACCCAAGCCGCACACCGTCCGCGTCCGTAATGAAACAGGGGAGGACTTGCGTCAGCATGTCGATCCGGCTCGTTTTGACCTTTCGCGTCCACCGAATGGCTGGGATTCCCCGCGCCTGCTCGTCGAGGCCGTTCGCTTATCCTCTGACGCAACGCTCCGGGCGCCATGGGAGCTCTGAGGTGCTTGTGCTAACATCATAAAACTATGAAAATCCGCTCTATTCTTGTGTTGGCAGGTGCTATGTCCTTGCTCGG
>CAZYKJ010000030.1:0-7701 GCA_964648065.1 uncultured Gammaproteobacteria bacterium | reverse complement strand
GTATTCGCACAATGAGCTCTTCATTGTTGTCGGTAACTTCTAAGGATAGGGGATAACAAAAAACCGCCTTCAGGGCGGTTTTTTGTATGGTGCGCGCACGTAGATTCGAACTACGGACCTTCACAATGTCAATGTGACGCTCTAACCAACTGAGCTATGCGCGCAAAATGCGTGTGAAAAGGATAGCTAAATGCGCGCTATGCGTCAATATGCTATAATCCCGATATCAATAATTTCCTATAAAAAAGTCCTTTCTTGCTATGCCTGTCGCTTCCAAATCCCGTCGCATGAAGGCCGGAGCTTCTCCGATGCCTTGCGGTCCCGGCTCCACCTGCGGTCATGAAGGTTGCGGTGAAGGTACCTGCCGCGTCAAATACGTCGGTCCAGTCTCGCACCCTCGCGACCACCACATTATGATGGCCGCCCATGGAGCAACGCATATTTGGGCAGCCGCTGTCATCACAAGCTTGGCATTGGTTGTTACGGGTGCCATCGCATTTCAATCCGTCCAAGCCGATCAAACCCAGCGCGCGCAAGTCTTGGCAAAGCAAAACGCCAACCGCAACGACATCGCCGATCTCAAGGATCAGCTGAAGCGCATGGATATGAAGCTCGACAAAATCATGGCTTCCACCGTCCCGGCCGCCTCTCTTAATACGACCGACGAAGGAGGCCTCCCAGCCGCCAACGACAAGAAGTAAATCAAAATCCCCGCCATGAGGCGGGGATTTTGTTGGCTCCGAGACCTGGCTTCGAACCAGGATACAATGCTCCAGAGGCATTAGTCCTACCGTTAGAAGATCTCGGAATGTGCCGAGATAGTACGAAAAAACGCTGCTCCCGTCAACTCGCCTTACCTGAGCAAGGCATTGAGTCTGTCTCGAGTCAGGGTATCGGTGATACCCGTCTCTGCTAACCCGTTTATACGTTGGAAATTCTTTAAAGCCGTCTCGGTAGCCTTTCCGAAATTGCCCGATACAATCTGCTCCGGATAGATCGCTGTACCGAGCTCAGTCAAAATCGCTTGAAGATATTTTATGTCATTGGACGAGCTGGATGCTTTCGAAAGTGTTTTTGTGAACTGATAAGCCGCCGGAATGGAGAGAGGACGCTTGAAGGACGTCTTCGTTGTTTGTGCAGCCGAGGGTGATCCGGCCTTGCAGGCTGTGAAAGAGGTGAGGGGATCGCTATCGGTATTTCCGACGATACGTAGGCTGTCGCTTGGATAGGTCACGGATTTGACGAGTGTTGATGGAACGAATTCGTTCACGTCGCTCGCCTCGGTCCCGAACAAATAGTCCATGTAAAACGTGTCAGAAATATCATCGACTTGCTTGCTCCATGCATCGCCAAAGAGCTGCTTAGCAAAGGCTTCGCTCGGCACGGATCGAAGAACGCCGCCTTTGGTAACGATGTATACAATCGGATCAGTCGTGAATTTAACCAAGCGCATGCCTGGTCGATACGGAATGTTTTTGCCCAAACCGATTGAGGCAAGGACAGCGGGGGTCACGATCTGTATATCGGAAAATCCGCAGTACCAGCTAAAGTAGGTTTTGCTATTTGGAAAAGCATGACGTAAACCATCAGCCCCAACATAGTACACGGCGCTATCCTCTTGAGTCTTCGGATTTTTGTCATCCGGAAGCTTGATCAGCGTGTGGACAGCTACCGGTAGCGTTTTGAGTCTCTCCTGTATTTGTGCGCGAATCGTCGCATCGCTCGAAGTGATTGTTATCGGGCTGCTGTAGCTGCCGCCACCGCCACCGCCTCCACCGCCCCCTCCGCCACCGCCGCTGGAAACACCGAAGAAGTTGTCTCCCGTGACAACCGTACTCTGCTCAATAAGTAAGGCGTCTGACGTGTACGTAGCGATGGTGTAATCTCCCGGGTTGCCGGCTGAGGAGGGGTTGACGACGCCGGTTATGGTACACGTCTCTGGTCCAGCAGTTATTGCCGTGCCTCCGCTACGTCCAATGATGACCGTGGTACCGCTTACGCTCGTCGTAAAGACTCCATTCATGCTCGAACAATCGCTGCTTGTGACGAGACTAAGATTAAAGCCCGCCGGATAGGTGACTTGAATAGATCCATTTGCCGGAATACCCAAAGACTGGGTAAAGACGACAGAGTTAATCGTATTAGCGCCGACATCTTGGGAGGCTGGCTGAACATTGGTTGATGTCAGGAAGCCTGTTAAGGAGAATGTGTCCGCGCTAATAGCGGTGTTTTCATCAATGGTGACATCTCCAAAGGATTTGGTACGGAGCGTATAAGTACCTCCCGATCCGGCGGACAGGGGATTGCGTACATTTGGAATAGTACAGTTGACGGAAGGGTTCTCGGTCGATGTCGCGCCACCCGCTCGCAAGGCAGTAAATGTTTGGCCTGAAGCAGTAAAGGAAATCGTTCCAGACAGGCCTGTACAGGAGATCGTGCTGGTCGACACGGCGCCCACATAGAATCCAGCGGGAAACGTAATATCGAATTTACCGTTTGACGGAATGGGATTAACCGCTGTGAAAGTGATGTTTGCCGTTCCCGTTGCACTGGTGCGCAGAGTATCCGGTTCGATATTGCCCGTGATGACAGCTGCGGTAAGCGTATCTGCGGCGGCCGTCGCTGAGGAAATGAGTGTGCCGACGGAATCGCGCAGGGCAATAGAATAATTTCCTGTCGAACCAGCTAGTGTGCGGTTTTTTACGGATGTAACGACACAGGATGCGGTTCCGCTTGCTGTTCCGGAGGCGTTGCCAAGTCGAGTGATGCGCAACGATTGCGTTCCGGATGCAGCGACGGATACCCCGTCACCAATGCCGGTACAAACAACACTCGCCGCGCCGCTTGTAAGGAAGTCGGAAGGGAAGTCTGCGTGAATCACGGCATCATGCGGTAAACCGTTGGCATAGGTAAAAAGAATGGTCGCCGTTGTTGTAGCGCCGGTAACAAGACTTGTCGGCTGTACGTCGGGCGACGTGAGGGCTCCGGGGACAATAATCGTGTCAGCCGTTGGCGCAGACGTTCCGATAATAACGCCTGTTTTGTCGAGAACGTTCAACGTATAAGCTCCGGTTGTTCCGGCAGCTGCCGGATTACGAATACCGAGAATGCGGCAAGTTCTGGATCCGGAGGATACGGTTGTACCGGAGGCGTTACGCGTGAACGTCAGAGTCTGGCTGCTGGTAGAAACCGAAAGTCCTCCATCAAAGCCGGCACAGGTACCGCTTGCTGCACCGTTCAAAGAAAAACCGGCGCCATACGTCACGGCGATTCTTGCTTCCTGAGGGATGTTAACGCTGATGGTGTAATCGATATCCTGATCCGTGATGACGCTTTGTACCAAGCTAACCGGTTGCACGTTGCCAAGAGTAATGGCGACCGGCGCTACATAGGTGTCGGCAGCAACCGCGGCCCAATCGATCGGATTTAAAGCGGCGTCCGTAGTAGTCACGTTGTAAACTCCGCTGGCACCGGCTGTGTCACGGTTACGAACGTCTCGGAGAATACATTCAACGGTTCCGCCGGCCGTCGAGGTGGTTCCGCCTGAGCGCGTCAGAATGACCTGTCTCGTACCCGTTGTCGTTGTGATGACGCCATCCAATCCGGTACATGTCGCGCTATTTGTCGACGTCGTGGAGAAGCCGGGAGTATAGGAGATGAGAATCTTTCCGTTCGAAGGAATCGGATTATACGTTGTAAAGAGTACGGTATGAAGCTGCGTCGAGCTCGTAACGAGGTTTTCTGGAGCAATGTCTGTTGCGGTAAGCGTTCCGGCGGTAATCGTATCCGCAGTAACGGCTAAATCTGATCCAACCACATTTGGACTTGTTGCCTCATCGAGCACCTCAATCATGTAAACGCCTGTCGAGCCGGAAACCATGGGGTTTCTAACACCGGAGATCGTACAAGATTCCACACCGGCTGCCTCGCCAAGAGCGATATTCGTTTGAATGGTAACCGTATTACCGGAAATTGTTCCCGTTTCCGTGCCGGCGATCGTCGAACAATCAACGGTAGAAGTTGATTGAACAGAAAAACCGCTCGGGAACGTTACACGTACCCTCGCGCCGATCGGTGTCGTGGTAACGGTTGTAAACGTAACGGTATTAATTGATACGTTTCCGGCAATGAGGGAGGCCGGTTGGACATTCGTAGTCGACAATGTCGTCGAAGCAAAGAACGCGTCGCCTAAAATCGTCGATGTCGAATCCGTTGGATTGCCGAGGCCGTCTTGAGTCTCGATACCATAGGAGCCGGAAAGTGCTGTAATCGCTGGAGACTTGATGCCGCCGATAGCACATGTTTCAGCGGCGGCTACTTGAGCCGTTCCAGTCGCATTACGGCTGATAATGACGCGCTGACCGGAGGTAGCGACGCTAAAGCCGCCATCCATCGTGCTGCAGTTAGGGGAGCGAGCGCCGCTCACGTCAAATCCTGCAGGAAAATCAAGAGCGATTTTGCCGTCCACGCTGATGCTGTTCGCGGATGTGAAGTTCACGGTGTAGCGGGAGATGGTTCCAGCTACTTGGTTTTCCGAAATAAAATTCGTTGCCGTAATGGTTCCTGTCGCTGGAATCGTATCCGCCGTGACAGCTGCATCTTGATCCAAGATCGTATCGTTACTGTCGGTGATCTGTATCGTGTACGTCCCTGTGCTGCCGGTCGATGAGGGGTTGGAAATGTTGTTGATCGTACAGCTTACCGTGCCGACAAGTTCCGCCGAACCGGTGCCATCGCGTGTAATGGTGACCGTTTGGCCGGAAACGGTCGTCGAGAAGCCGCCATTCAATGTTGAACAAGTTCCACCTGATGCCGAGGCGACGTTATAACTGACCGGAAAGATCGTTTTGATTTTTCCATTCGCCGGAAGCGTCGCCGCGATGGTAAATGTCAGGGTAACCGTTGTTCGGTTGCTTTTGATGAGGTTTGCCGGCTGAACGTTCGTAGCCGACATGGCGTAGACAAAAGCCGGTATGGCAAGCCAAGAGACGACAGAACCGACAATCAAAAACAATCGCGCCAATGTCCATTTCATGGCTAAAAATTTACCATGAAGATGACAAATAATCTATAGATAAAGTTAGGGATATCTCGCCTTGTCAACGCCCCGTCATCTGCCAGAAACGATAGCGATATAAGACGTATCGGACAAAGTGGAACAGGGGAGAGGAAAGGCTGAGCTTACCCTCTTCCAAAAGCGCCGTATGACCGGCTGTAATAATCACGCCTTTGCTGTGATGTTCGAAGGGCTTAAGCGGATCGCTATTGAGCTCGCGCATCAAATTCTCCGCAAGCATCGGCGCCATATTCATGGCAACCTGTGCCGTCTTCGGTGTCGGCGTCGAAGGGTTCTGGATGCTACAGACATCCCCGGCGGCAAAAGCTGCGTCCGAAGCTTCTAAGGATCGTTCAACGCTTATAGCGCCACTCACATTGCTCGGCAATGTCGGAAGGATCTCGACATGATTCGGTTTGATGCCGCCCGTCCAAATAACCATCTGGCAACCAACCTTCTTTCCTGATTTCAAGTCCACGCCATTTTCCGTGACTTGAGTGACCGGATCTCCCTCCATCACCTCGACATGAGCTGCCTTTAATTTGCGTCGAGCATTGTTGATCAACGTTTTACTAAACCCCGGAAGAATCGTCGGCGCTGCTTGTAAAAGGATGACCTTGCCTTTGCGCTGCATGTGTTTCAAGTGATCCAGTATGGCAAACACAGCTTCTACGCCCGTTGGCCCGGCGCCTACGACGCAGACAGAAACCGGCTCCTGATGACGTTCGAGCTTCTTTTTGAGTAGCTCCACATGTTCCGGCGTCTTGATTTGCAAGGTATGCTCCTCCGCTCCAGGGATATGAAAGTAATTCGTGCTCGCGCCTTGGCAAAAAGCTACGGCATCATATTCGATTTCCTTCGCGCCCGTCGCAATCTCGACCATCGCCTTCTTATTTTTGCGATCAACGCGCATAACCTTGCCTAATACGAACGCAAATCCGTCTCTCTTGGCAATTTCATCGATGTCCGCCGACATATCCTCGAGCTTCATGTCGCCAGACAGCAAATCAACCAGCCATGGCGTAAACGTAAAACGCGGATGATTGGAGACCAACGTTACATCTGCTTTTTTTGCGAGCAATCTCGCTGTCCGCAATCCGACAAACCCGCCGCCGACAATCAAGATTTTCTTCATAGATAAAGCCTAGTATGTCATCGCGAGCAAAGCGAAGCAATCTTGATTTAGTTTTTGGCGAAGTACTCGTTCGCGCGCTTCAGACTCTCGAAAGTCCCGGCATCCGTCCAAAAGCCGCGAACCGGCTTGGCTTGCAGCTTCCGCTCTCGTAAATACGCATTGTTCACATCCACAATTTCAAGCTCGCCGCGCGCTGATGGTTGTAAGTTGCGGATAATATTGAATACGGACGCGTCATAAATATACAATCCAACCTGTGCAAATGACGTCTTCGGCTGCGCCGGCTTCTCTTCAATCGACTGCACATTCCCATATCCATCCACTTCCACGACACCAAAGCGATGCGCATCTGGAACGCTCTTATAAAACGTCATCGCTCCGCCTTGAAAACTCATGATCGGCGCCATGAAATTATCCTCAAAGATATTGTCGCCGAGAATGACGGTACAGTTGTCAGATCCGACAAAATCCTCGGCCATCGCAAGCGCGTGCGGGATTCCTCCTGCTTCGTCCTGAATGCGATAGGTAAGGCGACAGCCAAGTCCCGCGCCCGAACCGAGCAAATTCATAAAATGCCCCGCATGATCCGGTCCGGTGACGATCAAAATGTCGCGAATACCCGCGTCGAGCAAGGTCTGTAGGGGATACAGAACCATCTGCTTATTCCCGATCGGTAAAAGATGTTTGTTGGTGATATTCGTGAGCGGCGCAAGACGCGTTCCTCTCCCTCCGGCCAAAATCACGCCCTTCATTTTCGAAGACGTATTCATCGGACGATCAATCGTTGCGCTCGCAAGAAAGCTCGGTGTCGCAGGTTTTTCATGCATACGTTTCGCTGCCGCATACTTCATCATCGTATCGCGCAAAGCAACATCAATCGGACGCATTTCAATTCCAAGCGCCTTCAAGCGATCGCTTTGCATGATGCACGTTGAGCGCTTCTTCGTGACCAACCCGCGGCTCAAGAGCTCATCCTCGCGAATATATTCGCAAGTCTGCGTCGGATCAACGAGCTCGCGATACAAGTTGATGATGTCATGATGAAATAAGACGCCCGGATTCACGGTATGGAATATGCCCGTCCCGCGCTTTTGAATGATCTGATAGCAAACATCAATCAAATCCGTAAGTACGGTAACGCTGTTCGCAACATCAATAATTTGTTTGTAACTCGTAATCTTATTGATGAGATTACGCGGACCCGGCCTATCGTCCAACGGCATACGCAAACGAGCAATCGCCACGTTCGGATACGTCGTCAACGCAAGATCGAGCGCATACTTCGATCGGCTATACGTTGAAATCGGATTGCCAAAATCATCCTCCTTCCAACCCTTCGGATCCGGCGACGGACCATAAAAGACGCAGCCCGTTCCAAGCTGCAGCATATAAACTCCACGTTCCTGACAAGCCTCTGCCAAGATCAACGGTGCGATGATATTTCCTCGCAACGTCTCGAGCTGGTGCGTCTCACACCAATCCACATTCGGCTTCCCCGTCGTCCCAGCAG
>CAZYKJ010000029.1:0-7791 GCA_964648065.1 uncultured Gammaproteobacteria bacterium | reverse complement strand
GGGGGCGGAAGTTTCAGTTCTTTGGATAAGTTCCGGTGACTCCGTAACCTTTGACTCGCTCGCCGCCAAGAAAGATGCCGGCTCCAACCGCGGTCGCGTCTTCATGATCGCCAGCGAAGTCATAGGCACGGCGAGCAGCCTCTGTTTGCGTAAGTCCACGAATGCGCTTCCAGATGTAATAGCCTCCGCCGTCCGGAGCACCGTCGTAATCCCAGACAATCACTTCATACAACACCTCGTCTAGCACGGTCATGGGCACCTCCTCTGTCTCTCGACACAGGAGATTCCCTGACCATCAGGGGTTTTCCACTATGTTTTTAGAGAGAAGCGTGCAGCATCTCTATCACATTTTAAGCAAAATGTCAACGCCCCCGAACCAGTTTTGGCCGGGGGCGGGAGAGCTTCAGTAGGGGATGCTGGTAAAGACGGCCCAGCAGATCGCTCCTCGATGTAGCGCGAGTGTAACTTTTTGCGGTAACCCCATCTCCCAAAGAATCTTCACTTCAGAAAGATCGAAGTGAATCGAAGTTGAAAGGTCATAGCGTCTACCCTCGAAGTGCACCGCGGGCATGAGCCACTCATGAACATCTGTACCCAAGAGGTGATAGCCCACGGCGATATTTCGAGTTCCAGGCTTCGCTTCTCGGATGAGAGTTGAGATGACGCGCCGGAAATCTGGCTCGCGGTTTCTTGCGTGCTGACGTACCTGTTTGAATGCCTGTTTACATTGTTCGCGCTCTTCTTTCGTAAACTTCTGTGCGGCGGACAGCCTAGTCGAAAGTTCGAGAGCCTTTCTGAAAGGGCCGAAATCGAATTTTTCATCTTTTTGCATGAACCCTCCTAAAGACTCTTATTGCAAAAGAATCATTTTGTCAATCCTACCTCGGTCTTTTCGCCATCGTCGCCCCCACAATCGCAATCGCCAGCCCATCCGCCGCATCATCCGGTGTCGGGGGAGTTTCAAAAGTCTTGTGACCATCTCCTGCATTTGTTTCTTGTCCGCACGTCCATCTCCCGTTGTCCCAACCTTCACCTGATTCGGCGTGAGCTCGACCAGCACAACTCCAGCATCCGCAATCGCCAAAAGAATGACGCCTCGCGCCATACTCACCTTGATGCCCGTCGAAACATTGGTCTGAAAAAACAACTCTTCCACCGCCACCGCATCCGGCTTGTACCGTTCGATCAGTTCCTGTACCGAATCCCGAACCTGTTGAAGTCTTGCACTGAATGAATCGTCTTTTGAAGTTTGTAATACGCCATGCCCAACATGGGCCAATTTTCCGCCCGAATCCTCGATGACGCCATAGCCATTTCGATCAAATCCTGGGTCAATGCCGAGTATCCTCATGGGGCCATTCTCCACCCTTGATTTTATCTTGTCTACCTAGCCTAAATCATGTACTATTTCCCAGTATCCGGACCCCTATTTTTAAGCTCAATTATGCAAATTTTCTGGCACGGTTTCTCCTGCGTTCGCATTGAAGCCTCGCATGGCGATCAATCCGCAACGCTTGTCACCGATCCCTATAGCTCGGAAAGCGGCCTACGCTTCCCGCGTACGCTCGCGCCTGACGTTGTTGCCTTGACCCACGAGGACGACAAGCAATTCCCAATCGACGCCTTCACAAATGAACCCTTTATCATTCGCACGCCCGGCGAATACGAGGTGAATGGCATCTTCGTGTATGCGATGCCCCTGCGCACCGCCGAAGACAAGTATCCCTTCGAACTCATGTACCGCTTTCAAGTCGAAGGCATGTCCGTTGGCTTCCTCGGTGGATTGAAGCGCATGCTCACGGACGATGAAATCGCCGCACTCGGCAGTATCGATATCCTGCTCCTGCCTGTCGGCGGGGGAGATCGCCTCTCGGCGAAGCAAGCCGTTGAGCTGATCACGGCGATTGAGCCGCGCATGGTGATTCCGCTCGCTTATCACGTCGAAGGTATCAAGGAGGAACTCGGAACGGCCGACGCCTTCTGCCAGCAGCTCGTCTGCAAGCGCGAAGACGCGACCAAGCTCAAGATTAGTAAAAAAGATTTGCCGGCCGAGGATCTCGTGGTCACCGTTCTCGAACGCGCATAAAGCCGACGTTACTTAAAACCAATATGAAAAGCCCCCGCAAGCCACCGGCCAGACATGCTGAGACAGCGACGAATCATGCAATACATGATGCATCTCGACTGATCTCGCATGAGGAAAAGCACGAGCTCATCCGTGCGCATGCCGCAACGCGCCGACAACGTCCGCAAGGATATGGTCTCGGTTACTATATCGGTGTCGCCGCCTCCTGTCTGGTCGTGGCCACGGGATGGCTGCTCACGATGAATCACGGAATTTGGCAGACGGCGAAACAAGACGATCCGATCTCCGCAGAACTCACGCAGAGTGCCGAACAAATTCGCTCCGCCATCGTCGACACAAATGTCCGCATCGAGAACGCCCGCAAACAATTCGATCAAGCCAAAAACGCCACCTCTACTCGCTAAACTGATATGCCCGAACAGGAAAAACCCGTTGTAACCAACGCCATGATGATCCCGGCCCCTCTGGTCGAGGAAATGCAAACCGCATTTTTGGATTATGCCATGAGCGTTATCGTAGATCGCGCCCTTCCGGACGTACGCGACGGCTTAAAGCCGGTTCACCGACGCATTCTCTACGCGATGTGGACGATTGGTTTGCGTGCCAATGCCAAATTCCGCAAATCCGCCACCGTGGTTGGTGAAGTACTCGGTAAATATCACCCGCACGGAGATACGGCTGTCTACGACTCCATGGTTCGCATGGCCCAAGACTTCGCCATGCGCTATACCTTGGTCAAAGGCCAGGGAAACTTCGGCTCCGTCGATGGAGATGGTGCCGCCGCCATGCGTTATACCGAGGCCAAGCTCTCCGGAATCGCCGAAGAACTCCTGTTCGACATTGATCGTGACACGGTCGACTTCCGCCCGAACTACGACGGATCCCACGATGAACCAAAAGTCCTTCCGGCCAAGCTCCCGAACCTTCTTTTGAACGGAACGCTCGGCATCGCTGTTGGTATGGCTACCAATATTCCGCCGCATAACCTCACGGAGGTTTGCGACGGCATCATGGCGGTCATTGAAAATCCGGATATCGATATCGATGATCTGTGCAAAATCATTCCGGGTCCGGATTTCCCGACCGGAGGCATCATTTACGACAAGAAAGAAATCAAGCAGGCCTATGCCACGGGCAAGGGCGGTATCGTCATGCGCGCTGCCACCGAAATTGTCGAGGAAAAGTCAGGCTCCTTCCGCATTATCGTCACCGAGCTCCCATATCAGGTCAACAAATCTACGCTGTTGGAAAAGATGGCCGAATTGGTCACCGAGAAAAAGATTGAAGGCATCCGCGACCTCCGCGACGAGTCCAACAAAGATGGTATTCGCGTTGTCGTCGAGCTGAAAAAAGATGCGTATCCAAAAAAAGTCTTGAACCAACTTTTCAAGATGACGCAGCTGCAGGAAACCTTCCACGTCAACTCGCTCTGTCTCGTCGACGGTATTCAGCCGCGCATTCTGACGCTCAAGAACTTGCTTGAGGAATACGTCGCGCATCGCAAAATCGTTGTCCGACGCCGCACGCAATATGATTTGGATCGCGCCAAAGAGCGCATGCATATCTTGGAAGGCTTGCGCATCGCTCTGCTCAAGATTGACGAGATCATTGCCCTTATTAAAAAGTCCAAAGACAAGGACGAGGCCAAGAACGGTTTGATGACCAAGTTCAAATTGTCCGAGATCCAGGCTCAAGCCATTCTCGACATGCGCTTGCAGCAGCTGACGAACTTGGACCGCTTGAAAGTCGAACAGGAATGGGAAGAGAAAAAGAAGCTCATCGACGAGCTCGAGTCGATTCTCGCTTCCGCGAAAAAGATTCTGGGCATCATCAAGGACGAGGTCACGGGCTTAAAGGATAAATTCGGCGATGATCGCCGCACCAAAATCGTGGCCGGTCCTGTCGGCGAATTCTCGATGGAGGATCTTGTCCCGCAAGAAGAGACCTTGGTCATGCTCACGGACGATGGCTATATCAAGCGTCTCCCGCCGGACACGTTCAAGAGCCAAGGTCGCGGCGGCAAAGGCGTTATTGGTCTGGAGACCAAAGAAGAGGATGCCGTGCGCACCATGTTCACCACGGACACGCACACGGAGATCATGTTCTTCACCAATCGCGGCCGCGTCTTCCGCTTGAAGACGTATGAGCTGCCGGTCGGATCGCGCACGTCCAAGGGCCAAGCCATCGTCAACTTCCTTCAGCTCGCTCCGGGCGAAAAAGTTTCCGTCACGCTTCCGATGGAGGGTGTCGAAGGAACCAAATTCCTCGTGATGGTGACGAAGCAAGGTACCATCAAAAAGTGCGCGCTTGAAGAATTCGCGAATGTCCGCCGATCCGGTCTGATCGCGCTCAGCCTCCACGATGGCGACGAGCTCATCTGGGTCAAACCGTCGACAGGTGGCGACGATATCTCGCTCGTCACGCGCGAAGGCCAGTCCATCCGCTTCTCGGAAGAGGATGTGCGCGGCATGGGCCGCAATGCAGCAGGTGTTCGCGGCATCATGCTCAAGAAAAAGAATGATGAAGTGGTCGGCATGGATGTCATTAATCCAAAACTCGCCGACAAGGGCATGCTCGAGCTCTTCGTGGTTACGGAAAACGGACTTGGCAAACGCACCTCGCTCTCGGAATACAAGCAGCAAGGCCGCGGCGGCTCCGGTATCCGCACGATGAAGGTCACAGACAAAACAGGTGTCGTTGTCAGCGCCTTCATCTCCGGCAAAGACGATGAACAAGACCTCGTAATGATTTCCAAAAAAGGAATCGTTGTCCGAACGCCGTTCAAGAGCGTCCCAAGTCTCGGCCGCGACACCCAAGGTGTTCGTCTGATGCGCTTCAAAGAAGCAGGGGACCACGTCTCAAGTGTGACATTCGTCTAGAGTAAAAAGAAACGGGTCCGATTCGCTGCGGCGAATCGGACCGTTTTTGTTCAGAGTCCGAGTTTCCCCGGAACGACGTGGTGGAGGAAGCAGCGCGGCTCATACGTCTCGAGCGGCGGGCCTTGCTCGCGGATGGGGGAATCCCATTGGGCCGGCTCGCCACGAACGAGCCGCTGTGAGCGCTCGGCCTTTCTGCGGCACTTGGCACACACGGCCGTGAGCAAGGTGTACTCGTCGGCGATGGCCTGGAGCGCTGTCATGACGGGAAAGGGTTCGCCTCGGAAGTTGGTGTCACGGCCGGCGACCACGATCATGTGACCGCTTTCCCGAAGCTCGGCGATCACCTCTACGATCCAAGGTTCCTGGTCCTGGATCTCGTCGATGGCAAGCACCTCCTCGCTGCGAGCCCAACGCCGCAGATCATCCGCCTCGCGGAAGCGCAGGGCGTACTCGGACGGACCCGCTCGCGACACGGCCCGTGTCGGATCGCCATACATGCCCTGAGGCAAGGCGACCACGACACTGACCTTGAGGCTGCGCAGGTACGCGACTCGATTGAGCAGCAATGCCGACTTCCCAGAGGCCATACAGCCGGCGAAAATCGTGAGACTCCCTCGCATCAGCAAACCTCCTCCAAAGAACCGTAGGGAGCCTAGCACGCCTGCCTTCAATCAGTTATGCTCCTGTCAACGTATGATCCTCTCCCTCAGAGGCCGTGTTCTCGAGAAATCCGTCAATTGGGTGCTATTGGAGGTCTCTGGCATCGGCTATCGCGTAGTGGTAAGTCCGGCAATGCTGAGTGCTCTTCGCCAAGAAGGGGAGACATTCCTCTATATTCATCACCATGTGCGCGAGGATGCCGAGGAGTTATTTGGATTCCTCACGATGCAGGATCTCGAGCTCTTTCAAAAGCTCCTTTCGATTTCCGGTGTTGGTCCCAAGTCCGCGATGACCATTATGTCCGTAGGCTCGGCTGATCATGTCCGCAAAGCCATCATGTCCGGTGATTTGGCGATGCTCACTTCCGTTCCAGGCGTCGGCAAAAAGACCGCACAGAAAATCATCCTCGAGCTCAAAGGCCAGCTCGTCGAAGCCGAGACAGATATGCAAGGCGCAGAAAATAACGAAGTCATTGATGCCCTCGTCGGTCTTGGTTATTCGGCACAGCAAGCGAAGGACGTTTTGAAGTATGTGAAGGCGACCGATCCAGCAGAAAAACTCCGGGAGGCATTCGAGTCTCTATCCAAGCCGGAATATGGAATGGAAATTATGGAAGGGGAGTGATGCGGAGTGGGACGCCATCGTCTCCAAGTTTCCGCATACTTCATTTTCACAATCTTCCGCTTGGGCGGAACTTCAACGCGCGCTTGGTCGAGACGTGATCCGTGTCGCTGCGAGCAAAGCGAATCAACCTCACGTAGCCGTCTGTCAGCTCGCCCTCATCAAGAAAACCATCGGCTCATTCTGGCTCGCCCAACGCGGACCCATCGGCGGTTTATTCGACGAATCCATCAGCAAGCTATTACCCGGAAGCGCCTGGTTTATCCGCATAGAACCGGATCAAAAGCCGCCCGCCTCCTTCCGGCGCCGTGCTTCGTTTGATCCGTCCGTCTCTCGTCTTCTCGATCTCTCAAAGACAGAAGAAAAATTGCTGGCGGACATGCATCAAAAGACGCGCTACAACATTCGTGTCGCGGAAAAGAATGGGGTGACCATAACCGAATCCAATAACGTCGATGATTTCCTTCTCCTCCAAAACGACACCGCAAGTCGCGACGGCTTTACCGCACAAAGTGATGATTACGTTCGTAAACAGTACAAGATTTTAGAGAAAAATCTCGCAACAATTCTCATCGCCGATAAAGACCGCGAGCCTCTCGCTGCTAATTTCCTCATCGCCTATGGTGACACCGTAACCTATCTGTACGGTGCATCCTCATCGCAGAACCGAAGTTTGATGGCGCCCTATCTTTTGCACTGGGAATCCATCAAATGGGCAAAACAAAATGGATATCGCTGGTATGATTTTTGGGGATGCAATCCGGAATCAAAAGATCATCCGGACTACAAAGAAAGTTGGGAGGGCATCTCGCGCTTTAAAGCCGGCTGGGGAGGGGAATTGATCGAGTACCCCGGAACATACGACGTGCCTCTCAAGAAAATATTCTATTATTTGATGACAGCCTACCGCCGATAAAAAAACACTCCTCGAATCAAGGAGTGTTTTTTTTGTGCGAATAATTATGCGAGACGCTTCATCATTTTTTGTGCCAAGGAGTATTGACCAGGACCGGCAAGTGCCAACGCAACGCTGATACCGAGCAAGGCCAAATCAATATCGGCGGCTGGGAATACGCCGTGCTTCACAAGGAAGAAGGCGACCAACATGACAACGGACAAGAGGATGGCAGCCGGACGGACAAAGATACCGAGCAAAAAGGCGACGCCTCCGAGGAATTCCACCAAGGCAACAACCCAGGCAAAGAAGATCGGCATCGGAAGTCCAAGCGAGCCAAGCATTCCCGCAAACATATCGACGCTCGGATTACCGGTGAGCTTGCCCCAACCATGCAAAACAAAGATCAAACCGGCTACCAAACGGATGACGAGAAGCGCTTGATCGGAGCAATTGCTCTTGCCCATGCCATCGGTCTTGGAAAGGAAGGATTTCATAGTAAAGACAGTATACCCAAGCACGCTTGATTTTTCGAGGTCTTTTTGGCAAGATGTCCGACACCAAGCAAGTTCATGGGCCGTTAGCTCAGCTGGCTAGAGCACTGCCTTTGCAAGGCAGGGGTCGTCGGTTCAAATCCGACACGGTCCACC
>CAZYKJ010000028.1:0-7823 GCA_964648065.1 uncultured Gammaproteobacteria bacterium | reverse complement strand
GCCGAACCGCCGCCTGCGGCATCGGTGAAGTCGGTTCCGCCGCCGCTGCCCCCCAAGGCCGCTGCGATGCCTGTGGACGAGCCGTCGGTGATCATCGAGGACTTCCTCCCCAAGCTGAAGGTCGGCCGGTCTCCCAAGCCGGAGAACGATTTTGTCGTCAACGATCCGAGCGTCAGCTCCTGCCACGCGTTGCTTACGCTGCTTGCCGATGGCAAGGTGCTGGTCGAGGATCTCCGGTCCACGAACGGAACCTTCGTCGTCACGGCTGATGGTCTTCTCCGCGTCGACAACAACAGCTCGCCGACGGTGGTCGAGGTCGGCGCCTGCCTGCGCTTCGGGCGCGTCGAATTCTATCTTCGTCGGAACGACGGTGACGGCAAGGTCAACCTTGTCGCCTCGGAGAGCCAGCCGACGGGTCACACCTCGGCCTTCGAGGCGCGCAGCGAGGAGCTGGCGCTCAAGCATCGCGAAGAGCAGGCTCGTCTGAACGCGATGGACGAAGAGGTCATGGAGGCGGCGGAAACGTCGATTCGTGAAGAGCAGCGTCCGCTGCGTCCGGTCACCTCCTTCGAGAGGGAGACCGCGCAAGGCGGTTCGCCGCGCGCCAAGTGGGGCATGCCCCTGCTCGGCGCCGCCGCGATCTTCGCGGCGCTCGTCGCGCTCGGTCTCGGCCTCAACTGGGTCGCGAACCACATGCCGACGGCCACCACCGTCGCAGAGACGGACACCACGCCTCCGACGACGGACGCGACCGTGCCCACTCCGACGGAAGTTCCGTCGGAGAGCACGGTCGACCCGATGCCGTACCCCTCGACCGGCTACAACTGCCACGGTGTCACGGCAGATGAGAGCTGCCATGCCGTGGCTTCGTTCCTGCTCACGCAGGGTACGGGCCAGCCCTACTGGGACTGCGGCGGACTCAACCCGGATCAGGCACGGAGCATGTTCCGGGTCGAAGATCCCGAGGCCGAGCATCGGCGCATCCTGGCAGACACTTGTGCCTGCCAGCTCTGCGAGCCACTCTGAACTGAAACGCCCCCTGGTCCATCTGGATCGGGGGGCGATTTCGTTCTCTTCATTTTTTACGGATAGGTGTAGCGGTATCGCGGCTTGGAAGTTGAGCCCGTATCCGGCACAACCGTAATCGTTGCGTTTGTCGTCTTGGTAACATTTTGCTCGGTATAAGAAGCGGTTACGGTACCGGTAGCTGTAACACCGGAACAATACGTCAAAATTTTCATATCCCCCGGAAAGAGCAGCTTGGAATCGGAAACGGTTACGCGGGATGAGATCGTTACATCCTTGCTCGAACCGTCTCCGTATATCGCAAACACCTTGTACGGAAGCGTCGCGGAACAGGTTACCGTCGTCGGCGCGGTAAAGCGCAGCTCGATACTGCTCAAGTCTTTGGATGTCGTTCCGCTTTTTACATGATTGATGCTCGTCGCGACCGTGCGCATGCCGAGCGCGTCGGTGTAGTTGGCGTTCAGGTTGATAGTCCCGATCAATATCGGCAGGAAGATATTCCCCTGCATGGTTCCGTCGCTGTTATTGGAAGCGTAGAAGGATGCGCTCGAGGTAATCTCCTCAGCTTGGCCATTGGCCCTGATACCGAAGAGCTTGAGCGTCGCGGCTTGATTACCGATCGGAGTGGATGGTGAAGCTAAAAGGGAGAGACGAACATACACGCGACCAACCGGTGGCTGGGTGGTTGGCGTTTTGGTGGTCGGGGCTTTGAGTACGGGCGGCTTGAAGGCCGGCTCGGTGACATTGATCCCCGGATTGTCGGCCGGATTGATTTCGACGGCCGGAGGCGGCGTCATGCCGAGAGCCGCGGTCAAACGGGCGCGGATGGCAGCGGACTTTTGATTCAGGGCCGGCTCATCAAGCGTTTTGAGTTTCGCATCCATGCGATCGAGCCGCGTTCCGAGATCAGCCAACGCATTCATGCGGCCACCTTCCGGCAAAACACCTTCGAGATAATCGTCGACACCTTCATCGATGCGCACGAGCTCGCGATAATCCTCCCAAGATGGCGTGCTGTCACCGACGGAGTCGCGAAGCAAGCGGATTTCGGAAAGCGAATTGTCATTGGTGAGACGCTGCGGCAAAGCGAGCGTGGAGATCTCGTCGCGCAAACCCGGGAAACGGGCGCGGGCGAGGAAGCTTGAGGCGGCATGCAGCTCGCCGCGCATCAAACCGGCTTTGGCGCCCATATCCGGAAGAAGCGTGCGCATGTGCAAGAGCTCGGTTGTTGCACGGGACGGATCAATGACGCTCAAGGCGAGGCGGCGCTTGGCATAGTCGGTTGCGAGCGACTGGCGAGCATCACCATTTGCCAAAGCGAGGTGCGCGCTTTCGGATGCGTTCAAAATCCATTCCGGAACATGCGCGATATTTTGTGCGCGATCATCAAAACGCTTGCGCAAATCCTTCATGTAGTCGCGGTCGAAGCGGATATCTTTTTGTTTTTCATCGGCAACCCATGTGTCGGCGTCTGTGATCGTGCGGACGATTTCCGGTTTGCCATTGGCATCAAAACGGCCCCAGCGATTGTCGGTGAGCAAGGTGTCGCCACCTACTGCCGTGCCATGAATATTCACGACGGACTCAGAGACGGCGGCTTCGGTTGCGCTCGCCACTTTGGCGATACCGAAAGAGGTACCACGAACAGTAGCGACGACATCGGTCGTGCCGACTTCCATCGAGGAGTTTGCATCGAGCAATTTGAGCATCCGGCTCCAGACGCGTCCGGCTGTGAGCTTGAGGCGAATGGCGGAACTTGTGGCGCCGGAACCATTGCTTGGCGCTTCAGCGATTTCGAGTTCCGTGCCAGCATCAAGACGCGTCACACCTTCATCGCCCCAAACAATGGAAGCCTCTCCCCCGTCGCCGGTGCGCACCGAGTCGCCGGCCGAGACTTCAATCACGTCGGACAAAGCGGTCCATTGCGTGTCGGCTTTATGTTTGTACTCAACCGGCTGATGCTCGGCTTGTACACGGATAGCCGGAAGTTTCTCGGCCGCGACAGAACCAACGGACCAGAACCAAACTCCTCCGGCGATCAGGAAAAGGATGGCGATCACAACACCGATCACATAGGCACGCTTCTTGTTCATAGACGGAGAACGTATCAAAAAAACCCTGCACTTGCAAGGTTTTTTGATGGTCGGGCTAGAGGGACTCGAACCCACGGCCTCTTCGTCCCGAACGAAGCGCGCTACCAACTGCGCTATAGCCCGACGGAGCTTCTTTGCCGACAGAAGCTATCAAATCCTAGTGACGATGTCCAGCGTGATGATCGGTTCCGGAGGAGGTGGGCTCGCGGAGCATCACCCAGGCGGCCAAGAGTGCGGTAATCGGGACCGTGAAGACGAGACCGATGGTGCCGCAAAGCGAGCGCACGACCTCGTCGGTCACGGTGTCAAAGTTGATGAACTTGAGCCATGAGCCGCCGAATTCTTGATAGAGCAGCAACGTGGACAAGGAGGCGCCCACATAGGCGAAGACAAGCGTGTTGGCGAGCGCGCCCATGTGGTCTTTGCCGATGACCATGCCGGCCAAAAACAAGTTGCGGAAATTGGCTTTTGGATTGGCGCGGCGAACTTCGGAAACGCCGGAAGCGATGGAGACGGCAACGTCTTCAAGCACACCGACCGAAGCGATGATAATGCCGGCGAACAAGAGGCCGCGCGGATCGAGCAGCGGATTTTTGTTGAAGAAGAGACGATCGTCGTCACTTGAAAGTCCGGACAAGCGAGTTGCGTCTACGAAGATAAGCGAGATCACGTATGCAACAAGCGCGCCTCCCATGGTGCCTACGGCCGTAACAACGGATTTACGATTCCAGCCCGTCGTAAGCACGCTTGAAATCAAGGTGAAAGCACCGGACAAGACAATCGCGAGCGGAACGGCGTTCACGCCTTTGAGATAGAGCGGAATCAGGATGTAGCCGATCATTGCGATCGAGATGGCGATCGAACAAGCAACCTTTACACCCTGCCAACCGGACAAAAGGATGAGCGTGAGCACAAAGAGACCGATGAGCCAGAACATGTAGTCGCGGCGGTCGAAACCTTCGAGATATAGGCTCCAAACTCCAGCATCGTTTTGCATGAAGACGACGATTTTGTCGCCGGCATGCGGATCCAAGCGATACGGATTTGAGTTGATGTCGGAATGAATTTCGCGGATTTGGTTCAAGAGCGGTCCGGATAAAAAGCGCACGCGGAACACCGTGATCTGCTCAGCGCCGCCCGGAATCGCCGAGGCTGTTGTGCCGACGGACTCGACGACGGCGCGTTCGTATTGACCTTCGTTGATGGTCGCGTCGTTGTTGGGCGCGTCGGTGCCGTCGGTTCCGCCTGGCGGCGTGCTGTCATCGGCAGGAGCGGCGACGGTCGATGAAGCAGCGTCGATGGTGGTCGTGCTTTGGGCCAATGCCAATTGCGGACTCAACATCAGGATGAGTCCGGCGATTAGCGCGAGGCGTGAGAGACGATTTTGCATACTAGGATTTGGACCAAGGGAAGGGAGGGGTGAAACTGCGGGCTTCGATGGCGTGTTGGCGGAGCCAAGCAAGCACATGCGCGGTAGCCTGAACGTCTTCGCGATTATACTGGATGATGGAGTCGAGAACGGAGCGGTCGCCGGAGGTGAGCCATCGCTCGTAGGCGAGCACGGACTCTCCCCCGCCTTTGACGTCGCCTTCCCAAGCAAAGCCGAGGAATTTGGCGATGGCTTTCAAACTGTAAAAGTGAAGCGGGAAAACAGCTTCGACACGTACGACATCTTTCAGATCGACCATGGCGTTGCGGAAGCGCTCGAGTTCCGGATCTTGTTCATCGCCGTAACGCTTGGCGAGGATACTCAAGCGCGTGATCTCGTAGGGCGCATAGTGATAGACGGTGAATTTCTCGGGCAAGGTGCGAATCCATGCGAGGAACTCCTTCCACATGCGCTCTTCATCTGCCGGCGACTCGGCGACGAAGGGACGATAGCCTTCGGTTGGCAGATACAAGCCGAGAAGGTAGTCGCGGTCTTCCGGCGGATAGCTTTCAATATCGAAATGGATTTCCAAACCGTTGGTCGGATCGACGAATGGCTCGCGAATCATCACGGAGCCGCTCACGAGACACTCAGCTTGGCGACGAATCGTTTCCAAACCGTGACGCGTGAGACCGGGAGCGGCGCCATCGAGGGCGTCGACGTCGATAATGGCAGCATCATCGATGGTTGATACACCGAGACCGCGCAACGCTTTCAGTTTTTTGCTGTCGACATTGAAAAGCAATGCAATATCGCGGCGCGACTCGGCCAAGCGGAGACAAGCCTTGCCCCAAGGCGAAACGTCATTACAGCTTTTGCGATAAATCGGCGAAGGCATTTCTCCGCCGCGAATACGCTCGAGCGAGTCGAGAATAATTTTGAACTCGCCGGCGAAAGATGCGGCGTCGAAGGTCAAACGCTCGCCGTCGCCGTTGACGATGGACGGATGTGAAGGGAAATTTCCTTGAATGCGTTCGAGCAAGGTCGCGTAAAACGAAAGCTGGCACATGTGCTCTTTTTTGAGTTCATGTGCGCGCTTCACATCAACAGGAACGTAGAACCAATCGCCGAAATTACTTTTGCCGGGCTGACGCTCGAGCAAGTCGGGACGACCGACCCACTCCCCGTCTTTCAACAGGCCTTGGTAGATGATTGGCGTGCCAGCTTTCATCAAGGCGAGTGTTTGTTCGAAGGCGGCTTCGTTCGATTGTTTCTGCGCAACTTCTTGGGAGTCGCCAAACATGCGGGCGACAATGTCGCGCTCATGAGCGAGACCATCGGCCAGGCGCTGCTCTTCCTCGGCGGACAAAGGGCGTCGATCCGCAGGATCGCCAAAACGCTCCCAGTATGGCCAATGCGGACATTGGAAAAAGCGGTAGAAATCGCTTCCGGTGAGTGGCTTAACAGCTTCCATGCGTGCCATCACACCCGATTTTTCGGATCTTGTATAGCCCGTAACTTTAGTAGGCATCGCGGAAGACCGGTGCGAGATAGCGGTCGAGCGGAACGTAATCATCGGTCAGAACTTCGAGAAGATCCTCGATCTGTTCTTGCGACAGGAGGAGCGAGGAACGGGTTACGGCGTTCATGTCGGCGGTTTCGGATTCGAAGGATGGCGCTGCAATGTTCTGCCATTTCTCACGATCGATGGGTGCGTCCGATGCCATGAGTACAATCGTGTTGCGGCCTGGATTAAGTGTGTCGGCTAGAGGTGCGACTTCAACGTTTTTCCAAACTTGGCGAAGCGTACGAATCATCGAGGAGAGAAAGTTGGCGTAGCGCGCATCGTCGATGAGATTGAGTGCGTAAACGCCGTCCGGACTCATGCGAGACTTAAGCGTTTGATTGAATTCGAGCGTGGTTAAATGAGACGGCACACCGAAATCGTTGAACGCGTCGCCGAAGACGAGATCATACGGTGCGTCTCCGCCGACGATGAGATGACGACGGGCATCACCGGGCACGGCTTGGATGGTTGTGGTTGATGCGAGCTCCATGAAGTCGTGATTTGCTTGGATGACTGCCGGATCAATCTCGGAAACCGTGCTTGTGGCATTCGGATAGAAGGCTTCGAGATAACGCGGCAGGACAAAGCCGCCGCCACCGATGAAATAGGCGTGGAATGCGTCATTGCGATGGTAGCGATACGCGATCAAACGCGCATAGACTTGCTCGTAACCGTAGCCGAGATCAGCAGGGCGTCGCGGCGAGACGTAGGAGTGCACGAGATGATCGAGACGAAGCGTGTAACGCGGAGCAAAATCCATGCCATCCATTTTGATGCGGAGGCAATAGTATTTGGATTCGATTTTGCAGGGATTGGGCAGGAGCAAGTCACCAGCGAGGACGACGGCCGTGAAACCGGCGAGGCGCCAGTTGATGAGTTTTTCGCCGCGGCCAATCCAGAGACCAAGTGCAAACAGGAGAACCGAGACGGCCGTGATCAAGCCTTGGGTGCCGATCAGCGGAATGAGATAGAAACCGCCGAGCATCACGCCGAGCATGGAACCAATGGCACCCGCGGCAGACAATCGACCAACGGTGCGGCCACTATCCCCTACATGTTCGACGGCCATTTTGGCGAGCTGCGGCGAGATCATCGAGAGGAAGACTGCGATGGGTGCGAAAATCACGAGGGCAAGCAGGATGGAGCGGAAGGCCAAGTCCATCGGATACTCGGCGAGATGTTGGGAAAAGAAGGCGAGGGAGAAATTGGAGAGAAGCGCTGTTCCTCCGGCGAGCAAAAAGGTCGTGGCGAGACTTTTCTTTCCACCGACACGATCGGCGAGTATGCCGCCCATAGCTTGTCCGGCCGTGAGACCGATCAAGGTTGCGCCGATGACGGAAGTCCAGGTGAAAACCGATGCGCCCAGAACGGGTGCGAGCGCGCGGCCGGAGACAACTTGAATCAGCATCAAGCAAAAACTCGCGAGACCGTTCAGGAGCCAGGGCGGGAGGGTCTTGTTCATAGGCTCTTGAATCGAAACAGTTGGACGAAGCCAGCGATCATCAATATTACTGACAAAGAAAGCCAGACGGCATGCGTGGAGAGATAGGCTTGAAAAAGGAAGCCGGTGAAATAGGTTCCAAGAATACTCCCGAGCGCATTCCAAGCGCCGAGCGATCCGAAAACGCGACCGGTATGGGCAACATCTTTGAGTTCGGAACGAATGGCGGTTGGCTGAATGGCGGCGGAGACGAGCGCGACGGGAAAAAAGATCAGTAATCCGAAAACGCAAGCCAAAGGAGCAAGGGAAAGAGCGGAGGCGGCAAAT
>CAZYKJ010000027.1:0-7917 GCA_964648065.1 uncultured Gammaproteobacteria bacterium | reverse complement strand
TTCACTTTTCCGGAGAGGAATTTGGGTGCGGCGAGACATTCGTCTTTCATCGGGCAGATCGAACAGGTGGGAGTTTTTGTGCAGATGGAAGTTGCGAGATCGAAGGCTGCTTGGGGGAGATCGAAGTAGCGTGTCGAATTTTTGAGAAAAAGTTCGGAATGTTTTCGGATTTTTTCGTCGTCGGTGGGTTGCGGATAGGTTTTGCCGAGCCAGAGTCTGCCGCCGACGCGTCGGAGATTGGTGTCGATGGGCCAGCGTTTTTCGTGCAGGGAGAAAACGGCAAGGGCGTCTGCGGTGTAGGGGCCGATGCCCTTGAGAGCGATCCATTCGTCTCTTGTTTTTGGAATTCCATTTGCGACGATTGTCTTGGCAATATCTCTAAGTGCGAGTCCGCGACGGTTATATCCAAGGCCTGCCCATGCGTGGATGATTTCTGCATTCGTTGCTTTGGCGAGCTTGTTCCAATTTGGAAATTGTTTCATCCAGCGTCGGTAGAAATCCAAGACGCGCGAGACTTGCGTCTGCTGCAGCATGATTTCGGAAACGAGAATGCGATACGGATCACGCGTGCCGCGCCAGGGGAGTGTGCGGCCTTCATGATCAAACCAATTCAATAATTTCTGCGAGGACTTCATTCGCGGAATGTGAAACTCGACAAGGATTCGAGTAATGTTTTCTCGCCTGATGCGCTGCCGGGGTTGGCCCAAAGCAGCATCGTAGACGATGCGCCGATTTGATCGCGGATGACCCAATTTTGTCCGCGTGTGCCGACGAGTAAGTGACCGTCGACGAAGTACGCAACATCGCCTGTCGAAGAAGATTGCGAACGGAGTAAGGCTTCGCGGTCTGCATCGTATGGCTCGATTTTCATCCAACCGAAATCAAAGAAGCGTTCATTGCCGGCATTTCCGGTGCCGACGGGGAGACGCAACGTGTAGCCGAGCGGGATATTGATCCACTCTTTCCAGTTGGCGGAAAGTTTCGTGCGCGAGAGCGGCGTGGCTTTGGAGAGCAGGACGCGTTCTTCGTCGTATTTTTTGATCAGTTCTTGTGCATTGCGGACTTCGGCGGAGGCGTGATCGAGTTTGGCATTGGCTTCGTCGGCGAGTTTGCGGCTGGCGGCGGCGAGTTCTTCGGAGCGCTGGCGTGCGGACTCGGAAGCGGCGACGAGGCTCGCGCGATCGCTGTTGCTTTTGTAGAGAAAGAAGCCGGTTCCGATGCCTGCAGCCAAAGCGCCGAGGAGAATGTAACCGATAACGGAGAGCGGCCGTGACATAGATACAACAAGGGTAGATCAAAAGCGTAAAAATCAAAAGCTGGTAATTTTTGAAATTTCGTGTATCATCGCGAGTTGTGCCAGCTCCTGCCCGTCCGCGACTCCATTCGCTCGATTCCATTCGTGTGCATCTTGCGATTGGGCAGGACGGAGCGATCAATGTGACGGCGTTTGCCGATTATGGTCCGATGCAGGTGCCGCTCATGTCTTTGGCCGGAGAAAAGGACACGATGACGGATAAAGAAGGCCGCGTGCATGAGGCGGAACGTGATTGGGATATCGAGGGCGATGCGCGTGTTTTTTTGGCTCACGCCTATCCGATGATTCCGACGGATGCCTCGCATGTATTCCGCGTTCCATCGGATGAATTGTATGCGTTCGTGAAGGATGTCCTGCCGGAAATCGAATATCGCTACACGGTTGAGACGGCGCCGGGAACGTTGGACAAACTTGCGATTCGACGATTGTCGATCGCGCCGGAAATTGGTATTTCATCCACGCGTGCCGGTTGGTTTGATTTTTCCGTGGCGTGGCATTGCAGTCAGGCGGAAGTGGATACGAAGGAATTGCTTGATGCCGTGTCGAGCGGGCGACCGTATGTGCGAACGGCGGATGGAACATTGATTGAGTACGAGAATACGGAGGAGCTCGAGCGTCTCGCGGATTTTTTGGAGCGCACGGAGCAGAAATCGGACGGAACATTTTCCGGACGCATGTTCGACGCGCCGGAAATGCAGGCGCTCATGGAGCGCATTCAAACCTCGCGCATGGAGACGATAGATGCGGCGTTCCGACAATTTTTGGAAGAAGCGGAAGCGGGGAAACCGGTTGAACCGCTAGAACCACCGGAACATTTGAATAAGATTTTGCGCTCGTATCAAAAAGACGGCATTTCTTGGATTGCGTTTTTGAAGAAGTATGGCTTTGGCGGAATTCTTGCGGATGACATGGGTCTTGGAAAAACGTTGCAAGTGCTCGCGTTTTTGGCGGCGACACGCAAGAAAGGCGACAATCCGGATATTGTGATTTGTCCGAAGACGCTCACACTTACATGGGCGGAGGAAGCGGCGAAATATGTTCCGGGTTTGAAGGTTTTGGTGATTGAAGGCACAGCGGAGCAACGTGAGGAGTTGATCAAGCGTATTGGTGGCTTGGATTTGGTGATTACCACATATCCGTCGGTGCAGCGTGATTTGCCTGTCTATCTTGATCGCGGCAAGCCGTTTCGTACCTGTATCATCGATGAAGCGCAATACATCAAGAATGCGGCGACGGCGACGGCGAAGTCGGTGAAATTATTGCCGGCGGATTTCCGATTGGCTTTGACTGGAACGCCGCTTGAGAATGGCGTGCATGAACTTTGGTCGATTTATGATTTCTTGATGCCGGGCTTTTTGGGAACGACCATGGATTTCCGTCGTCGATTCGAGCGTCCGATTCGCGATCGACAAGACAAGGCTGCGCTTGAACGTTTGCGTTTGCGCATTCGTCCGTTCATGTTGCGCCGCATCAAGTCGGCGCTCTTGAAAGATCTTCCGCCGAAAGTGGAACAGGTTTCGCATGCGGCGCTGACGCCGGAGCAGGTGGTCGTGTACACGCGTACGCTCGAGCAAGTTCGAGAAAATGTTGCGAAGGCTGTTGCGGACAAAGGTTTTGCGCAATCGCGCATCGAGATTTTGACGGCGCTTATGAAGCTGCGCCGCATTTGTGATCACCCAGCTTTGGTCGATGAACGTTTGCCGCGTACGGAAGAGTTGTCGGGAAAAATGGGACTAGCTCTCGAACTTGTGCGTCAATCAGTGGAAGGCGGTCACAAGGTTTTGTTGTTCTCGCAGTTTACGGGCATGCTCGATATTTTGCGCGAGGAATTGGATCGTCACGGAATTGGACATGCGACCATCGAGGGTAAGACGCGCGATCGAGAAGGGGAGATCAAGCGTTTTGCAAAAGATCCGAGCGTGTCGGTGTTCTTGTTGTCGCTGCGTGCCGGTGGAACGGGTTTGACTCTCACCGAAGCCGATCAAGTTATTCTGTTCGATCCGTGGTGGAATCCAATGGTCGAGGCACAAGCCATGGACCGCGCGCATCGCATCGGACAAACAAAGACGGTGAACGTGTACAAACTTGTGACGAAGGGAACCGTCGAAGAAAAAGTGATGGAATTGCAGGCTCGCAAGAAGCAACTATTCGATGCGCTTGTCCAAGAAAGCGATCAGGCTTTGCAGGGGCTGACGTGGGAAGATGTGAAGGGGTTGTTTGAGTAGGGCGTCTGTTGACATCTTAGCCCTATTTTTATAGTATTTGCTCCGTATCATCCTTATTTTCTCTATGCAAAACTTGCTTCCGTATGTGTTGGGTGCGGCCGTTTTGGCCATTGTGTATGCGGGTTATCTCGCCAAGAACATTCTTGCGTTGCCGGAAGGCGATGAAAAGATGAAGGAAATTGCGCAAGCCATTCAGGTTGGTGCGATGGCCTTCTTGAATCGCCAGTACCGCACGATCGCCGTGATCGGTATTGCGATGTTTATCTTGATTGCGCTGATTCCTTCGCTGGGTTTGATGGTCGCTGCCGGATTTGCCGTCGGTGCCTGTCTCTCGGCTTTGGCCGGTTATGTCGGCATGTTCGTTTCCGTACGCGCGAACGTTCGTACGGCTGAGGCCGCCAAGAAGGGAATTGGTGCGGCTATGGATGTTGCCGTGAAGGGCGGCGCCGTGACTGGTTTGATGGTGGTTGGTCTTGGTTTGCTCGGTGTTGCCGGATTTTACTGGCTCACGCATGACATTAAGGCGTTGATTGGTTTGTCCTTCGGCGCATCATTGATTTCCGTGTTCGCTCGTTTGGGCGGCGGTATCTTCACCAAGGCTGCTGATGTCGGAGCTGATATGGTTGGAAAAGTTGAAGCCGGAATTCCGGAAGATGACCCGCGCAACCCGGCTGTGATCGCTGACAACGTTGGTGATAACGTTGGTGACTGTGCCGGTATGGCTGCCGACTTGTTCGAGACCTACGCCGTGACAGCTGTTGCTGCCATGGTGCTCGGCTCCTTGTCGCTTGGCGGTTTGCAGGTTGCATTGATTTATCCGCTTGCGATTGGCGGCATCTCGATTGTTTCGTCCATTATCGGAATTTATTTTATCAAGCTCACGCCGGGCACGATGAATATCATGGGCGGTTTGTATAAGGGTTTGATTGCCGCCGGAATTATTTCCGCCGTGCTCTTCTATCCGCTCACGATGAAGCTGCTTGATGGCACGTCGTTGAATGCTTGGAATGTGTATCTCGCCGCATTGATCGGTTTGGCGGTGACGGGTTTGCTCGTTGTCATTACCGACTACTACACGTCTAAGTCGTTTGAGCCGGTGAAGTCTATCGCTGCGGCCTCGCAGACCGGACATGGAACGAACGTGATCGCAGGACTTGCCGTGTCGATGAAGTCGACGGCGGCTCCGGTGATTGTGATTGCGGCTGCCATGTTGTGCTCGTTCTGGCTCGCCGGTTTGTACGGCGTTGCGATTGCGGCCATGGCCATGCTTTCGCTCACGGGTATTATCGTCACGATCGATGCGTTCGGTCCGATCACGGACAATGCCGGTGGTATCGCCGAAATGGCTGGTTTGGATGAATCTGTCCGCAAGATTACGGATCCGTTGGATGCGGTTGGAAACACGACCAAGGCTGTGACGAAGGGTTATGCCATTGGTTCGGCCGGATTGGCTGCCGTCGTATTGTTCTCGTCTTACACGCAGGAAATTACGAATCTTGGAAAGCATCTCGTATTCTCGCTTGAGGATCCGAAAGTGCTTGTCGGTTTGTTCATCGGTGGTTTGCTTCCGTACTTGTTCGGCGCTTACGCGATGCAGGCTGTGGGCCGCACGGCTGGAAAAGTTGTGGACGAAGTTCGCCGACAATTCCGCGACATCAAGGGCATTATGGAGGGTACGGCCAAGCCGGACTATGCCAAGTGTGTGGACGTCGTAACGCAGGGCGCTCTTGAGCAGATGATTGTGCCGGCGTTGATTCCGGTGGTTGTGCCGATCGTTGTCGGTATTTTCCTTGGTCCGGTAGCGCTTGGTGGATTGTTGGTCGGTTCCATTGTCACGGGTTTGTTCGTCGGTATCTCGATGACGACCGGCGGTGGCGCTTGGGACAATGCCAAGAAGTACATCGAAGACGGCCACTTTGGCGGCAAGAAGTCGTTTGCGCATCAAGCAGCTGTCACGGGTGACACGGTTGGCGATCCTTACAAGGACACGGCTGGTCCGGCCATCAACCCGATGATCAAGATCTTGAACATCGTTGCGTTGCTCATCATTGGAATGATTGTCTAACATGGCCATCAACCCGGTTCTCATCGTTCATCGATTTCGCGTCAAGGAAATCAAGTGGGAAACCGCGGAAATCTTTACGTTGGTTCTTGCCCCGGAGGATGCATCGGATAATCTGATGTTCCGTCCGGGGCAATGGGTTTATTTGCATTTGTACAATCCAGACGGATCGCATTGGGCCAAGGCGGCGTATTCGATTGCGAGTGCGCCGTCGGAGTCGAGCGAGTCGATGGAGTTTGGTATCAAAGTGAAGGGAGATTTTACGCAGAAACTTTCCAAGGTCATGCCGGATGATGTGATTGGCGTGCAAGGACCGTTTGGCGTTTTCGTTTTGCCGGAAGCGCAGCGTCCTTTGGTTTTGTTTGCAGGCGGTATCGGCATTTCGCCTTTGCGATCCATGATTCATGAAATCATGATGGGAGAATCGCCGAGAGAAGTGACGTTGTTTTATTCCAACAAGTACATCGAGGACACGGCTTACTTTGTCGAGTTCATACAGCTAGCCAAGTCCGCATCGTGGTTTCATTTTGTACCGATTTTGACGCAGAGCGTTCCGTCGGATTGGGTGGGGGAAAGCGGACGATTGTCGGCGGACATGGTCAAGAAATATGTGCCGAACTTGGATGCGGACTTCTCGATGTGCGGACCGCGCGAGTTTATGGATGCGATTCGCGCGATGTTGGCTGCCGAGGGAGTTGACGTGAAAACGCGGCTCAAGCAGGAATTGTTCGGGTAAACGTGCTAGTATTTTGCCATATGAAACCTTCCAAATTGCTGCTTGCGAGTGTTGTTAGTCTTGCTTTGTTGGGCGCAGGTTGCGGGGCTTCGACGGGTACAACGGTGACAAGTCCTGGGGCTTCTGGATCTGCAGGAGGATCGTCTGCCGTAGGCGCACCGACGGATATTCCGCAGTATCCCGGTTCATCAGTGACGTTGAATAACGGCACTGCCGGGCTTTGGATTCTGGCTATGACAACGGATGATAGCGCTGCGCAAGTTCTGACTTGGTATGAAACGGCGTTTACCGGAGCCGGTTTCAAGAGCTATGGCGGTCTTGATTTAAAGGCTTCGGCACGCCAATACGGAAAGGGTGATCTGAGTATGATGCTTTCTGTTATCGACAAATCACAGCCTGCTGCGGGTGGAAAGACGATTGTGAAAATTACGCGTCAGACGCGTCCTCAATAATTGCGCCATTCTTTTTCTCTATGCGTAGCTTATTTGTTCTCGGCAGTGCGTTGGTCGTTGTAAGTGTTACCGGTTTCGGCTGTAATCCTTTTGCATCTATTCAGCAAAAGATCGAGACGAAGATCGGTAATGGAATTGCGGGTGCAGCTATCGAGGCGGCGAGCGGTGGGAAAGTCAAAGTGGATACATCGAATGGAGGGTTACAGATTCAGGATAAACGATCTGGCGATTCTTTGTCGCTTGTCACGGATGTGACAATCCCGTCCGGCTTCCCGACGGATATTCCGCGTTACGAAGGATCACATGCCTCAATTGTGACGTTGTCGCCTGATAAGAAGAAAGCTTTGCTTGTTGTCACGATCGATGCTGGCAGTGTTCAAGATATTGCCGCTTGGTATGACGCGCAGATTACGGCCAAGGGTTATACGAAAGATGCAGCGATGTCGGCGACCGGCTCGTTGTTTAATACGTATGTCAAAGGCGATGATAAAATGGTGATGTCGATTCTTGCCGATACGGAAAAGTCGGATCAGCCGATACAGATTCAAATATCGCTCGAGGCCGGAACGGCTGCTCAATAAAGTATGAATAACTCGACCGCAAAATTGTTGGTAGTTGCCTCGATCCTTATTGTAGGCGGTGCTGGTTGCGGATCGTCCAAGCCGATTATGCCGGATAAGCCGACGGGTGCCTCTCAAAAGCCGCCGGAACAAAAGATGGTTGTCACGGATGTAACGATCCCGACGGATTTTCCGACCGATGTTCCACGTTATGCCGGATCTCGTGTGATCTCGGCGTATGTCGAGCCGAAGAGGGCATTGATCGGTTTTTCGTCCGAAGATGATTCGACAAAGGTTCTCGCTTGGTATGATGCGCAGTTTACCGCTGCAGGCTATACGCTCGCACAGCAAGGATCTGGCGGGAATCTGACGACGCATCAATTTACGAAAGGGAATGTGACGATGACGGTGAATATTCAGGCGGAAACGTCGAACAATTTGCCATCGAGCTTGATCAACGTGACGAGACAAGAAGCCGAGTAACAAAAATCCCGCCAATCGGCGGGGTTTTTGTATGGTGGGCGTGGATGGAGTCGAACCATCGACCTTTACATTATCAGTGTAACG
>CAZYKJ010000026.1:1914-8252 GCA_964648065.1 uncultured Gammaproteobacteria bacterium | reverse complement strand
CATGCCGACGATCCGCGGCCCAGTCAGCCGATCTGGGATTTGGCGCAGGACATTCGTCAGGCTAAGACGCATCGGATCACGGAGACGAGCCATTTCGATCTCATCGAACAGATTCGAGACCGCGCCGATCTCCTCGAGGTGAATCGCCTCAGACCCCGCTGAAAACGAAAGCCCCATCCAACTGGATGGGGCTTGTTCGTTGTTTCGATTATTTCAGGTTGCACTTGCCGCCTGCTTCCTCGATCTTTTTCTTCATCTCCTCGGCCTCGGCCTTGGCGACGTTTTCCTTGATCACCTTCGGGGCGCCGTCGACCATGTCCTTGGCTTCCTTCAAGCCAAGACCCGTGAGTTCGCGGACGACCTTAATGACGGCAATCTTGTTTCCACCGGCTTCCGCGAGTTCAACGTTGAACGAAGACTTCTCTTCAGCGGCGGCGGCACCACCACCAGCGGCCATCATGACCGGAGCAGCAGCGGAGACACCGAATTTGTCCTCGAGGAGCTTCACGAGCTCGGCGAGATCCATGACGGTGAGCTTTTCAATCGATTCGACGAGAGCCTGGAACTTGGCCGGGATCTCGACCTGTTTCAATTCTGACATAGGTTTCAAATTAGGTTAGTAGATCTGGCTTAAGCGGCAGGAGCTTCGGGAACAGCTTCCACGGCGGGAGCGGCTTCTTCTGCTTTCGGGGCTTCGGCGACAACTTCGGCTACCGGAGCTGCAGCGACCGGAGCTGGCGCGCCTGCATTTTTCTGTTCGCCGTAGGCGTTCAGCAAGCGGGCAAAGCCAGACATCGGACCATTGAGCACGTAGAGAAGTTGGGTGAGGAGCTGGGACTTGCTCGGCAACTTGGAAAGCTGCTCGATCGTAGCCTTATCAACAACATTGCCTTCAAAGATACCGCCAACCAACTTGATCGGCTGAGTTTTACCGGCGTCGCCGATGAGTTTGGACGGAGCCATCTCATCTTGGGTGGCGATGGCCATGCCGATCATGCCCGGAAAGGACTTGAAGTCGACTTGGAAACCGGCGTCTTTGGCGGCGCGCGTCAGCAAGGTTTTCTTGGCGACGAGGTAGCGCACGCCTTCGACATGCATCTTTTTACGCAAGGCCGTGATGCTCTGCACCGACATCCCCTGATAGTCGGCGAAGGCGGCTGATGTAGCGCCTTTGAGAGCGCCCGTAAGTTCAGCCACTGCCTCGGACTTTTGAGAACGGGTTTTAGGCATAGGTCTTAGGTTTGGATAAAAAACGACCGCAGAATCGAATTCCTGCGGTCGTTTCTCAATCCACTGGATCCCAGCTTTCGCTGGGATGACAGGGATGGAGCACGTTCCTCGGCAAGGCCTCCTTAGCGGAGATTTAGACCTTTCGGTCCTTGCTTTCTCAGGATTCGGCTGTCGTTGGCGAAAGATTAGCTTAGGAGGCTTGAGGCGTCAAGGTTAGGACTCGTCCTCAATAAGCACATTGATAAGCCAGGAGTAGACGGCGAAAGCGACCGAGCCCCAGAAGGCCGGGCCGAAGCCGGCTACCGTGAAACCCGGGACCAGCCAGGCAGCAAGACCGAACATGGCGGCGTTCACGATAAGCGAGAACAAGCCGAGCGTGAGTATGGTAATCGGAAGCGCGAGGACTTGCAGGACAGGACGGATGATGGCGTTCACGAAACCGATGACAATGGCGGCAAGCAATGCAATCCAGAAACTGGCGACGGCGACCCCCGGGACAAGATACGCGACGAGCATGACACCGAGTGCGGACAAAAGGAGACGGACGATAATGCGAAGCATATATTTTATCAATTAAGAATTTTTAATTTCTTTAATTCTGTTCTCGGCGGATTCGAGACGCTCTTTCAAGCCTTTGGCCAATTCCGTAGCCCGCTCATATTTTTTGAGACCCTCTTCCAAATCCGGTTCGCCCTTTTCGAACCAAGCAGCGATCTGCTCCAGCTCATCGAATGATTTGGCAAATTCCTCTCCCTTCTTTTTAGCCGCCATATGTAAAAAAGCTTAGCATTTTTGCTCAATTAGATCAATGATCCTTGCTTGCCCTCGACGCGCGCATCAAAGGATCCGTCCTGTACTCGGACGGAAACGGTACTCCCCGCTTTGGCTTTCTTGACAGTCGAGATAATTCCGCCTTCATCGTCGGTGACGAATGCGTAGCCGCGTTTGAGTACGGCATTTGGATTGAAGGATGAAACAAGACGGAGAAGAGCGTCGATGTGCAGACGAATTTTTTCCATCCAGCGTTCTGCTCCGATCGTCGCTCGTTCAATGAGACGATTGCCGTGGTCAATGCGGAACTCGAGCGAAGTGAGAATCACATCTTGCATTTGGGAGATTTCGAAAAGGACATCTCGCTTGTCGGGAACGAGACGGCGGGCGCAGTCGGTTGGAGTTGAGCCGCGAATGTCAGCGGCTTCCTCGGCCATCGAGATGTCGCGCTCGTGACCGATGGCGACCATGGTGGGAATTTTGGAAGCGAAGATGGCACGCACGAGACGTTCGTCGTTGAAGGCCATAAGCTCGTCGAAGGAACCGCCGCCGCGCGTGATGACGACGGCGTCGTAAGGACCATTGCGATGCGCCGCTGTAAGACAGGATATGACCGAGTCCGGCGCTTTCTCGCCCTGGACGACGGCGTGATAGAGATCGATGTTTAAACCGCTCCAACGCTCGTTAATGATGCGGATGAAGTCGCCATACGCGGCGGAATCTCGCGAGGCGATGAGTGCTATGTTCTGCGGAAAACGCGGGAGTTGGCGTTTGCGTTCGAGGTCAAATAAGCCTTCGGCTTCTAGCTTCTTGTGAAGAGCAGCCAGCGCTTTACGAAGCGCGCCTTCGCCGACGAGATCCACGCGGTCGACATTGAAGGAGAACTTGCCGTATTTGGGATAGACGCGCGGATAGCCCGTGAGGCGCACGCGCATGCCGTCTTCGAGCGGGAGACGGAGCTTGTTGAGAACCATGAAGCAGGAAACGAGCGACTCATCGTCTTTGACGTCAAAGTTCACCCATTGTCCTTGCGACACGCGATAGTTGCTCACCTCCCCTTCCACGACGGCTTGTGACGAATCCCAAATCGCCTTGAACGTGTCATTCAAGTACGCGACAAATTGCGTGACGGAAAAAACTTGCATGCTTAGAAACCTAGAACACTCTTGGCGACATTCACATCCTGAAGATCTTCGGTCAAGACATCAAAATAGACACCCGTACCAAGCGCAACTCCGAGACCATTGATGACGCGCGCAAAATTTGCGACTTGCATCATCGCATTTGAGACACTTCCCGAATACGGAAGTCCGACGCTCGCGTTCCGGAATCCTTCGCGCGCATGCTTGATAATGTCGTAATCAAAGCCGTAGAGCGGATCGATCAATGTATAATTCCAGTTTCCGTCGGCGTCTTCATTGAACACAATATTATCTTTTCCAACGATATCGATTATTTGGCCGGTTTCATTGGCAAATTGAACGGCTTTTTTCTGGAAATCCATGAGAGCTTCCTGTAGAAGCGGTGAATTTTCTGCCCTACGCAAAAGCTTCGCAAATGGCGTTCCGGCATACAGAAGCTCCAATTGAGACGTTGAAACTTGTTCCGCAGTCTTAGAAGAAGCTAGTCCATTCGTGACGCGCGAGTACTGCATGTAATAGCCTAGCGCTTCACGCAAATCCCGCATCGATCGCACCTCCAAATTTCCAACGGCTGTCGACAAGTGGCGCGGATCCTCATTTTTGTCCGTGCGCTTCTGCACAGTCACGATGGACCATGCCGAGTCGATATCTGCTTGTTCATCCGGCAATTTCCAACCGCGATTTTTTGCGATTCCTCCGATCTGTTTCAGGATCGTTTTATTCACCGGCACTTTGAGGAGGTATTGTTTTTGCGCCAAGACATGCTCGGCACCAAAAACACGCTTCACCTCGCGGAATGATTCGCGGGCGCGCTTCAGCTTACCTTCTTGGATTTCATCGGTGCGCAAACTTTCGTTCCCGGGATCCAGTCCCATTTCCACGGCATGACCGATCGTGTTGGCGAGCGTCTCTTGATCGACCTTGATCACGACATCGGGATGAGTCAGAACTTCATACACGAGATTTTCACCTCCCTTTCCGACAAAGGTCGGCCAATAATTACGGACAATGGCTTGGTCCGGCAAATCGTCAAAAGACTGTTCTTTTAGCTTTTTTACGCCAGAATCTTCGGCTTCGGATCTTTCCGGAAGCGTTTCTGCTGCCATTTCAAAGCGGCGCGGCATGCTAGAAATGTATCATTCCAGCTTTGATTTGTCCTGCGAGCGATGAATCGGAAATACCGGCAAGATAGTCGAGGCGCTTCTGCTTCTCCTCCCCTTCCAAGACGCGCGGCTGACTCACATCGATACGGACCGGATGCAGTTCGATAGAAAGTTCCGGCGAGTAAACAAGGTCGATGGACAATCCGTTCTGAACTTCTTCGGAAAATTCTTGGTCGAAGATGAAGTTGCCGAGCGACCAAACGATCGGTTTGCCTTTGTATTCGGAAATCCCTTGCGTCCAATGCGGATGTCCGCCGATAACAATATCGACACCATGGTCGATAAGCCAATGCGCATTGTCGATCACATCGGGCGGAGGCGTATTGCGATATTCTTGGCCCCAATGCATGAAGACGATCGTTTTCTCCGCCTGCTGTTTGGCGATCGCGATTGTTGACGAAGCTTCAACGCGATCAAGTGTATTGTCTGTCGTGTTGAAACCAAGGAATGCAAAGCGCGTTCCGCGAATGGTCGTTGTTGCGAGCGCTCCAATATCGTCATGAACTTGATGGCCGAAGACGAGAAAGCCGGCAGCACGCAGACGATTCACAGAATCCTGATAACCAAGAAAACCCTGATCGAGCGAGTGATTATTGGCTTGCGACAATGCATCCAAACCTTGTGCTTTGAGAACCGGGACGATCGCCGGATCAAATTGGAAGTCGATGGTTTTTTCCGGTGCGCGGCGCTTGTCCGTCACGACGCCTTCGAGATTTGCAACGGAATAATCCGGCGACTCAAACCAGTCGGCAGGAAGATGTGCAAAAGGATACGCGAGATTTTTCCCGGAGCGTGCATGGACATTGCGATCAAACATCATGTCACCGGCGAAACGAATACGAATGGAAGATGATTCAGGCGTGTCGATAGTCGCGACGGGCCTCATCGGAACACTACTATTGTCGATGCTTGCGATCGTTGTCTGCGTGATGGCAACGGCAATAGGCTGGTGATACTCGATATAGGCAGTAAGCAAAATGCAAAAGATGCCGCCCAGGGACAAACCCAAAAAAACGGCGATGGCGATTCGACGAATGTTTAGACGACCATCCATAGCCGCACCAACCCGATAAACAAAACGGCCCAGAGAAGATTCGTGAGAACGACATCGGCGATAAACCAATCATCATGCTTGTTGCCAAAAATTCCGTGACCCTCGATTGGCATGACGACGAGACCGGTAAAAAGTGCTGCGATTCCGCCGTAAACAAGAGCTGGAATGATCTCGAAGCCGCTGACAACATTGAAGTTTACGAGTATCGCATAGCCGAGTCCAAAAAGCAGGGACATGCAGAGATGCACGAGAATACCGAGGAGATGGGCTTCTCGACGCGAGATATCGCGGCCGAAGAATTGCGGACGATCAAGATCCTGGATGAAATTGCCTGCGCCGAATGCTGGGGCGATATGCGAGAGGAAGAGCATGATGGCACCTGCGCACATACCGGCAACCGCGCCCATCAGAAAAAGAGAGTTCATATTATGGTTGAAGCGTTTCGGCCGGCGTCTTGCCTTCTTGCGAGATCACCACATTTTTTACCGAAGGGAATTGTTTGAGTGTAAACTCGATTTGCGAGCGAATAGCCTCGACATTACATGAACCGCCGCCGTAATTTTGAAGCTCTGAACTCAAGACAATTGTGGCCGTACCGCCGGAGACTTTCAGAGAGATGAGTCGCGTGTAAGCCGGAATAGCTGAGCGGAGCGAGGACATGGTCGGACCGACGGACAGAAGTGCTCGCAAAGCCGTTTCAACCGGAAGACCGGAACGTGCGACATCGAGATCAACCGGAACAACCGCCGAGCAGTCCGTCGTAGAGCCGGAAGGCATGTAAAACTTGGTTTTCATCGAAGCTGTCGGCAATTGCACGGGGATTTTTACCAGGTGAATCGGCGTACCGTCCTTGGCTGAGGATTCGTATAACACAAGAGAGCCGGTTGAGGTCTTTGGGACGGACAGGATGAATCCACGAATCTCGAACGGTCCAGGAATCCCCACATCCGGTGCATGCGTCATCGTATTCCCCTGCTC
>CAZYKJ010000026.1:843-1904 GCA_964648065.1 uncultured Gammaproteobacteria bacterium | reverse complement strand
CATCTTCCAGTCTCCACGAGAATGTCTGCTCGAATGCGACGCCCGTTCCGGTAGCCACAAACGGACTTGTCAACGTCTGCGCGGCGAATGATGCATCAACGCAAATCGAATTCGTCTCGTCGCAAGTCATGCCGACGGGGCGCGGACGGATCGGCTTATTCGTGACGGGTTCCGTGGTCGGCGGCGGGATAACGACAGGCGTCGAGGTCGCCGGCTGAGCGACAGGTGGTTTGGTTTCAATCGGCTTGATGGGCGTGATTTTTGTCGGGAGCTGAATCCACATCCAAATCAAACCGAAGACGGAGAAAATCACGATGATGGTAAAACCGGCCAAACGATAGTTCACGCCAGACGGATCCGGAATCGCGGGCTTGGAAGTTTTTGGCTTTGGCATAATTACGGTTTAATCACGATGATTTCTTTTGCTCCATTCTGCACTCCGCTCTCGGTGAAATCGTGGATGGCGTCGAGCAAACGCTGTTTTGGATAGAGATAGTCTTTACCATTGCGCGTGCCGGGGTCATTAGTGATCCAACGACCGTCTTTCAAGAAACCTTTAATGACGAGCATGTGATATTCCGGTCCTCCATTGCGGAAATTTGGATTTTGCAGAGCCTTGCCGTAAGCCGGAACAATAACCGGATAGCCCGCGCGCAACGCCGTTTTGATCGCGTCTTCTGTTGAAGGCTGTATCACGGCATGCGGACGCTTAAAATAGTTGAACAGCGTGTGCACCACATCCTGCGTCGTCGTGTCTTTGTTATAGCCATAGGCTTTATCTTCAAAGGCGACAACATCGAGAATCGCTTTTGTCCCTTCGTCCGCGCCAAAGTCGGTTTTGCGATGATCGTAATACGCATTCACCATGATCATCGATGCTTCCTCGCAAGCGTCTTCGAAAGGCTCGGACCAATCCTGCTTCGGCGCTTGGAGCAAGAACGGGATAGCGAGATTTACCTCGTCAGAAACCGTTGTCGGAGTAGACGTTGTCGGTGTGAGCGAAGGCGTCGGTGCTGTGGTTGGCGTTGCGAACGGCTGCGGACTGGAATGCGTCCAGCAAA
>CAZYKJ010000026.1:0-833 GCA_964648065.1 uncultured Gammaproteobacteria bacterium | reverse complement strand
GTTGGCTTGGTAACCGGAGCCGGCTTCACAGGAACTTTGACGGGCTGCTCAAAATTCGTAGGCGGAGGGAGCGTTGGTTGACTGGATCGATCTATCCAGTCACGTAAAGAGCCGCGGAACGTATACGCTGCCGCGGCTCCCACAATTAACAACAGTAAAACCAGGGAAACTCCGATCGCAGAACGCTTCTTCATTCCACGATCCTACCTCAAATTTACTCGATTGTCACGCTCAACATCTTGATCTCTTGGAATGGGCGGTCGAGCTGGCCCGGGGCCTGGCGGTCGACTTGCGAGATCTTGTCGGCGACATCTTGGCCGGAAATGACGTGGCCAAAGATGGAGTAGCTCGGAGGCAAGCCGACATCACCAACCATGATGAAGAATTGCGAGCCGTTGGTGTTCGGGCCGGCATTGGCCATGGCGACAATGCCCTTGGTGTACTTGCCGGTTACCGGATCGTCTTTGAACTTGTAGCCCGGACCGCCGGTGCCTGTTCCTGTCGGGTCGCCGCCTTGAATCATGAAGCCTGGAATGACGCGGTGAAAAATTGTGCCGTCATAGAAACCTTGCTGGACGAGGTAGACAAAGTTCGATGCGGCGTTTGGACCTGCGGCCGGATCGATTTGAATTTCGATATCGCCCATGGTCGTCTTGATAAGAACTTTTTTCTTCAATTCGGAAGCGTCGAGGACGCCCGGGAATGCGTAGGTTTTCACAACGGGTGGCTTGGATGAAGTGGATGAAGTCGTTGAAGCGGACGTATCAGGAGGTGCGACTGGCGTACTCGTCGGCGGATTTGATACCGGCGGCGTCACGGTTGGCGGCGTCTGC
>CAZYKJ010000025.1:3550-8420 GCA_964648065.1 uncultured Gammaproteobacteria bacterium | reverse complement strand
ACATGCGGTCCTTGACGATGCGCTCCATGCGCGCGAGGCCGATGCGGAAACGGCTCTGCACCAATTCACCGACGGCACGCACGCGGCGATTGCCCAAGTGGTCGACGTCGTCGGCTTCTTCTTGCGACACATTCAAACGGATGATCTCGGTCAAAATATTGACGAGGTCTTCCTTGGTGAGAATGCGATTTTCTTCTTTCACCATTTCCGAATGTTCGGTCGGATGATTGAAGCGCTTGTTGAATTTGTAGCGTCCAACCGGACCAAGATCGTAACGGTCGAAGTTGAAGAACATCGAGTGGATCAAGGACTTGGCGTTGTCGCTCGTTGCAAGATCGCCCGGGCGAATGCGCTTGTAGACCTCGATATAACCCTCGTCTTCATTGGTCGAAACGTCTTTGGCGAGCGTCGACTCGATGTAATGATTCAACGGATGGACGTCGACGTCTTTGAATAGATCCATGATTTGTTCATTGGATCCAATGCCAAAAGCGCGCAGAAGAGCCGTGGCGGCGACTTTGCGCTTGCGATCGATTTTGACCCAGATGACATTGTTGCCATCGGTCTCGAATTCCAACCAGGCACCGCGGTTCGGAATAATTTTTGCTCCGTAGTAGCGGCGGTTGTGCATGGTCTCGGCGGCAAAGAATGCACCGGCCGAACGCACGAGCTGAGTAACGACAACGCGCTCGATGCCGTTCACGATAAAGGTACCGCGATCCGTCATGAGCGGAACATCACCGAGATAGACCTCGGAATCTTTTTCCGAATTCTGTCGGCGGTTTACGAGTTTCAACTTTACGCGAAGCGGAGCTTCGTAGTTGACGTTCTTTGCCTTGGACGTTTTTTCGTCGAACTTTGGTTCATCGAAATAATAATCGACGAAAGACAATTCGAGATCGCGGCCGATAAAATCTTTGATCGGCGAAATCTCATTCAAGAGTTCGCGGATTCCCTCTTCGAGGAACCAGCGGTAAGAAGCTTTCTGAATCTCAATGAGATCCGGGAGAGCCATGGCATCACGGGCGGCCGTGAAATAACGCCGTTCGGCTTCGATTGGAGCCTGGCGCTTAAACTGCATCGCGGGCATGGGGGCGATGAAAAAGACGGAACACAATGTCCGCAGCGGGACCATCCGCCTCGTAAAATCCGCTTTGCGAATCACGAGGTAAAAACAAAACAGCCGGTGGAGATGGTGACCGCGCAGGCAATTACGTCCGGTGGTTTAAATTTGAAAACACGGGCCATCAAAATACCTCCTGAAGGGGAAAATCAGGATGAATTTCGATTAGAGACTGGTGATGATCATGACAAATGGGCCCTGTCAAGACACGTGTTTTCGCGCGAAATTTAACATGTATATTCGCTAACGTCAAGCGATTTGGCTAAAACTGAATATCTGTCAAATATGGCTAATATTAGCTACATAGCGCATAACAATGATCATATATAGAAGATGTATCCACAGAAAGGGCTAAGATAAGCATCTTTTGTTTGGCTGAAATAACACATTTTTTTAAATTACATATTTTATAGCTAATATAAGCTCTTTTCTAAGAAAATGAGTTTGTTTACTGTACTTGACAAAATCTTGGCTTTGTGCTATACTAATTCGTTACGATGAGAAGCCGAGATTTGGCTAATCGTCGGAAACGACTTCCAAAACCACAGAAAGGGGTGCGCATGACGCACGACGAGCTTCCTCCGATCGAGATCCTCGTTCACCGCCACACGGGCACCGTTCACGCGTGGCCCCGCGATTGCGAGTTCCAGATCCTCTCCGTCGTCGAGGAGAACGACATTCTCTACGGCGTGCACGACCTCGAGGAGATCAGCGACGAGGACGGCGGTCCGACCTTCGAGTCGCGCGCGAAGCGCTTCCGCAGGCCGCGCAACCGCCTCGGTCTCGACTCCGGTACCGGTCGGCGCTCCCACCACACGAAGCGCCGCAGCTTCCGCGACCTCAACTAGTTCCTTCACTACTTCTCAGAAAGCCGACCATGGTTCACATGTCGGCTACCTACTTCATCATCTAACTCGAACATGAGTTGAATGATGAAGTAGGTAACTTACAACAAAATAATTTTCGTCTTGGAAGGAGAGCTAAGACGAGACCTCAACTGCAACTTCTTTTTGAAGCCCGCGGAGGTCTTGTTAACGCACCGACCGAGACGCCACCAGCGTCTCGTTTTTGTTCGGACGAAGCCACTGGAGGAGGGAGTCTCTGACGCAAGTCAGAGTAGATGTTCACGTGCTGTATGGACTCGGATTCGTCTGGGACCAATCAATGCGCGACTTCTCGGATCTGCCGGTCTTCGGACCGTCGCGGACCATCCACCTCCACTGAGTTCGCCTGAATGAGACAGATAGGCGTATGGAAGAAACCCGATCGGACCCGAACATGGGCATCCGAACGGACGGAAGCAGGCTCGAAAGAGGCGGAGCAATCTGCGTCTCTCGAATCACGCATTCCACAACGCGGAACGAACTTCGGTTCTTACCGCCTTCTTCCTTACACCTGTCCGCCTCAAAACGGATTGGACTTTCAAATGTGTGGAGCGGAAACGTTCCACACGTTCGGACGAGAACTTCGGTTCTCTATCGAACGTGTGGCGCGGGAAAACATTCACCCCCGTTCCCACAGGAGTCCCATGTCGCAAATTCAGGTCGTGACGAAGTTCGAGCGCGTTCTCGGCCTCTGCATCGAGACACGCGACAGGGCCAACTCGGCCGCACGGTTTCTCGGCTTCCCCGAGTACCACCCGGCCAAGCCGCAGACCACCGATGCGGCGATCGCGCTGCTCGAGGATCTCCGGGCTCTGCGCTTCGACCTCAAGTGGAAGGCGGAGCTCAAGGCCGAGGGCATGAGCCGCATGATGGCCCGCATGGCCGAAGTGCGCACCGCCGCCTGAACCGCGTCCGACGGAATCGGACTATATAACCAAGAAAGGAATCGTTCATTTGGTCAGAAACTAGCCCGTGTCAAAAGGGGCATCTCTTACAAGGCTGGATAGCGACACCTATCCAGCACCGATCTTGATTGACGAGCCTGACTCGTCGAGCGAGACCGGTGCGACTCATGGCATATCGCTGTGACTCGACACCTATTCGGAGGCAACGTGAGCATCATCAAGTTGATCGATCGGCTCTCGAAGTTCGAGGCCGAGATGCGCGCGCTCCCCGGGAACAAGGTTCCCAAGTGCGTAGCTCGTCCGAGCCTGACCGCAACGTTTCGCCTCACGCAGGCGGAGCTAGTCGCGGCCTTCGGGGCCAAGCGCCCGTCGGATCTCTCGCGCAACGTGCGCAAGGCGATCCTCGTCGTGGCCCGCGTGCATCGCGGCATCGACAGCCACAGCGTCATCGCCGACAAGGCGGAGGTGCTGGGCGACCGGCTCGCGCAGCTGCACGGCATCGTTCCGGTGACGCACAAGGCGTCCTCGCCGGTCGATCATGCGGCTCGCTCGGCAGAAGCCGAGGCGGATCGCGTGCGCGACATGCGCCGTCTCGAGCGCTTGGCCGACGAGGCCGAGCGGCGAGACCTGCTCGCTCAGTGCGAGAAGCTCCAGCCCGAGTGCTGGAGGCTCGCCTGCCAGCTCGATCGGACGGACACCTGTCCGGTCCTGCCGCTGGGCTTCAGGAGCTTGAGCGAGGCCGAGCTGCGTCGACTCCTCGACGCGCTCGTGAAGACGAGCGCGTTCTACGCGGCGAAGATCGCCGAACGCGTTCGCATCGCGGACGAGAAGCGCGTGGCCGAGGCGAAGGCGAAGGCCGACGCACAGGCCCGTGCGGCCGAGGCGAAGGCCCGGATCGACGCGCTGCGACAGAAGTACTCCGAGGCGCAGAGCCTCATCAGAGGACTCGTCGAGTTCGCCGGGCGTAAGCGCGTGCGAATCGAGCGCATCGTGCTCCCGCCGATCGAGACGCTCGACGACGCGAAGCTCGACACCTTCATCGCGAAGCTCAAGGGCTTCCGACTGAAGATCGAGGAACGGGCCCGCGAGCTCGACCCCGTGAAGACGCGACATCGGATCATCAATCCGAGCGCGCTCGCCTCGCCCATCGCCGCGTAAAGAGCTTCGCTCCACGCGGCGCAGCGAACCGCAGTCCGACGGATTCGGACAAGTAAGCCTTCGCGCAAGCGGAGCCGCAGACCGGTCATGGTCAATGCGAACTCTACATAGCAGGAGATGAACCCTCCTGCGCCCCTTTATACGGATGAGTCTCTCGTCCTTATGAAGGGGTGTGAAAGCCCTGACGCGATTGCCCGCAGTCTCGCGGGTCTCGACGTCCAACGGAGGACACATGCACGACTCTCGGAGCATGCACGTGCTCATGATGAAGCTCGTGGACGTACGTACGTACGCCGAGGAACAGTTCCCGCTCGCCGCTCCATCACGCATGGCGCGTCACGAGCTCGACGGCTTCCTGCGCTTCTCGCAGAGCGAGCTCATCGAGATGTTCGGCGAGAAGACGGCACGTAATATGCCGGACTCGCTACGGCTCGCGATCGTCGTGCTCTCGCGCATCCACACCGGAAGCGAGTGCTACGGCACCGTCGCCGAGTGCGCGACACGCCTGATCAAGGCGATGCATCCGCTCTATCTCGTGCGTCTCAAGCGTCACGAGCTCATCACGCTCGAACGCGTCGAGCGTGCGGCACTCGAAGAGAGCTTCGCTCGGCTCATGCCGGGCAAGGCCCTTCCCGACGGCATCGTTCTCGCGAGCCTGCGCGAGATCATCAACGATCTCCAGGCCGCGTAACAACTGGGCCGGTCCGAGACTCTCCTCTCGGACCGGCCGCCCACCTTGGTTCTCGAATGTTCGAGCATCGCGGCGGGCGTTCGAAAGCATGTCGCTTTCCTATGACCCA
>CAZYKJ010000025.1:0-3450 GCA_964648065.1 uncultured Gammaproteobacteria bacterium | reverse complement strand
GAATGTTCGAGCATCGCGGCGGGCGTTCGAAAGCATGTCGCTTTCCTATGACCCACATTTGGAGGTTCCTTCCATGACCAACCAGAACTCGTTCGCTTGTGAGCTCCCCGACTCCCCCTTCGTCACGATGATGAAGTCCGGCTTCGACATCGGACTCATGCTCGACGAGGATCTCGTCGCGCACTTCGGTGCCGGCGGATGCGCGCCCGTCGAGGGCAGCGTTCCGCTCATGGATCCGTTCGAGACGGTGATCTACGCCGATCCGAACACGATCAGCGCGCGCGTCCCCCAGGACGTGTTCGTGAGCGACCTCGACATCGCGGAAGCGATCGAAGAGGCCGCGTGAAGTGGTTTTGGATCTTGATGGCAACCGCCGTGTTGCTGTCGATCTTCACCCACATCTACGATCGCGGCGACGACTACTTTTCGCCGGTGGCGGACGTGTATCTCGAACTGGATCACAACTCCAGAGCCGAGCACACGTTCAGCCTCCAGCGCGGACATGCCGTTCGCGGCGGTGCGGTGACGGCACGCGTGGTCGCGCTTCGCGATCTCGGCGACAGCGGCGGCGTCCATCGAGCCGAGGTCGATCTCTTGATCGGCTTCAATCTCGATGAGACGTATGACGGCTGGGGCTGGTCGCGTCTCGAGCGTCCGAACATCTACGGCTGGGCCGCTGCGGCTCGTCCGGAAGGTGAAGGATCGCATCGGCACACGCGCCTGTCGGGCGAGATGACGTTTCTGCGGAACCGTCTGCTTCCCACAAGCGAGACCCTGCACAGCCGGCATGCGCCGACATACAGCGGTTCTTGCTACACGGATTACGGACACGATCTATGCGAATGGATGGTGACCGTGCCTGTGACTGGCGAGGATCGCTACATCCGCGTCCAACTGCGCGAGCGGTTCCGATGAGATGAGCGGCTTCACACTCTGATACGTCCGATTCAACTGGATCGGACGTCCCTCATATCACCCCGATGCTCGTCGGGGTTATGCGAGGGACGTATGTCAGGATTGCTTGACATTTCCCTAAAATTCTTCTAAGGTGAGCTGTTCCTTTCAGCTAGTCCGGAAATTCTTGGAGGCGGCAAAACTTGCATTGTTGGTCTCCGACTACGGTTGGACGCCGCTCAATCAAGGCGCCTCTCCCTGCGCTCGGCTTTTTTTGAAGTCTGGCGCAGGCCTCCAGGAATTTCCGGATGGGCAACGGAACAACTTCAACCAGGAGGCTCGATGAAAGGATTGTTTGTTACTTCGTTCCAAGCATGGAGCGAAGCGAATCTTGCCGAGGACGTGCTACAGCACGGACCGGAGCAAGAGCTCGAGATGTACGATCTCGATCGCTTCGATCAGCTGGCGCTGGCCGGCGAACTCGCACAGGATCGTGCGGGCACGGGCGAGTCGGATCTCATGCACGATGCGGCGATGGCAGAGCGCCTGAGCAACATCGCGCGCGAGGACGACGAGGATCGTCTGGCTCGACGCGTTCGTGAGCAACAAGATCTCGACGCAGCGCTTGTACTCGGCATGTCGCCGGAAGCACTGGACCGAGAGATCGAGCGGCTGGAAGCGCGCATCCGATCACATTCGGAAACGCGCAACCGGCTACGCAAGGAAGCGCTCGCGCTTTCTCCTCATTCTCTCGATGTCATCGGGACAGCGGGAAGGAGGCACTCGTGAAGGACGGAGCGCCGTACCTCGTCACATCTCGGTTCATGACATTCGTCATGGCCGACGATGATCGTTGTGAAGAGAGCGAGTGGATCAAATCCTTCGCCCTCGAGCGCAACCTCCTCGCTCTCCGCGAACATCAGTACGAGGGCGAGGAGATCGGCGACATGGATCGGCAGATGGCCGACATGCTCGCCGGCACCGGCTATCACGAGATCAAGTGGCTTCGTAAGAATGTCCGCGAGATCCGTTCGATGCCGCTTGCCGAGCTCATGTTGCGCATCGACAAGCTGCGCAACATCGGCGAGAGCGATCTCGTCGAACAGACGCTGAACTTGCGGCGAGGCTACACGGCCAAGCCTGTGAAGGTGCTTCCGTCCAACACCAAGATCGACAAGCACGCCAAGCTCGAGAAGCTTCGTGTCATGGCCGAACGCGGTGAAGGCGGTGAAGCCGAGAATGCCCGCTGCGAGGCGGACAAGCTTGCTCGCAAGCTGGCAGATGCGCCGAGCATGGACGATCTGTTCGATCTCGACTGGGACGACCTCAAGGTCGAAACGGTCGCAACGCCCACGGAACAGCTGATCAAGGCGCTCGACGAGCGACTCGACTGGCTCGAGCCGATGGCTCGAATCCGCTACCGCTTCCGTCAGGAAGCACAACAGATGCACGCTCAGCACACCCAAAAGCTGATCGGCATCCTCAATGATCCGCATGCCCTGAAGAAGCGCCGCCTCCCCGAGGTGCTGCGCCGAAGACAGAGCTAGCGGAATCGGACCTCGAAACTTCGAGGTCCGTCCCCCAATGCATCGCAGACGCTGCGAGACATCGGGGGGCGTCAGTCCCAACTGTTTCTTCACAACGGATTCTGTTTCTCAACCAATCACCAAGCCTGTATGTCAGGCAGAAGAGAGATCCATGACCGCCAACGATTCCCCCAACGACGGATGGCAGAAGAAGGTAACAACCTTCAGCATGCCCAGCCAGGGCAAGACCGGCGAACGCTTCTACACGGAGCGTTTCCGCTTCCACGTGCTACCCCTCCTCGAGGAAGCATTCCTCTCCACCAAGCAGGAGGACGGGAAGTTCCTGGTCGCCAACGTGGAGATCAGGGTCTGGAAGAACGATCTGATCCAGAAGGATCAGATCGAGAACTTCCTCGCCCTCGCGCGCGGCCTCCACACCGACCTCGCTCTGCTCATCCAGGGCAAGTGCCGAGGCGAGGATGGTGTCGTCCGTGAGCTCGTCGACGAGAAGGGCGAGCCGGTTTCCATGCAGGCCTACTACCTCGACTTCGACCGCAAGGACGGATACGAGGAGAAGGAGATGCGCCGCGAGGTGCCGCTCCACCTCCTTCACATGTTCTTCAAGGCTCAGATGCGCGAGCCGAAGGTGCGGTCGAAGAACTCGCGACAGTACGGTCGCATCGACTTCTTCGACCAGGCCCTGCGCGTGAGCAAGGGGTCCGAGGCGGACGGAACCGCCGACGTGGAGAGCAACTGCGTCGGATGGGCGACCGGCAAGCTGCCGCGCCAGCCCGTCATCAAGGGCGACAAGGCCGTGGTGCGCAATACCCGCTCGATGGGGTACCTGGTCTTCGTGCCGGGGCAGTCGATCGAGATGCTACTCGCGCTGTACCCCCGCATGGAGCAGGCGTACTACCGTGAGATGGTCACGGTGCAGCACGGCTTGCCTCTCGAGAGAGGCAAGCCGACCGAGCGAGGACTCCTGCGTGCGCGTAACGAGCGCGCGCCGGAGCCCAAGCAGCAGGTCGCC
>CAZYKJ010000024.1:2081-8703 GCA_964648065.1 uncultured Gammaproteobacteria bacterium | reverse complement strand
CTAAGCGCAGATAAGGGCTTTCTGTCACCGTATATTCACCAGGGATAACCTCTGCCTCGGCGCCCTCTTCAACAATCCAAACATTCTGATCAGGACTCTCTTCATCGCTATCATGAACCGTAAAAATAAAATCCTGAGGCGCGAGTGTACCGCCATTATCATTGATAACGGTTTTAAAAATACGAATCGTACCCATGGTAGGCTCGACTTCCGGATCATCATTCGTAATCGTACAGGTTGCTGTCTCTCCGATTGCCAACGTACCGCTGCAACCCTCACCAATAGACTTGGTATAACCATGGGCCGTTTCCCCGCCAAAAATATTGGATCCTTCGTCCACGCTATAGCTACCGGCATCCATCGTAACAACCGTGCCGGCACTGCTCCCAGGAAAAGATTCGGAAGAAACATTCGTTCCCGTAACTTGCATCAAGAAGTCGGAGGAAGAAAGCTCTCCCTCGTCATCATTGATAACCGTCTTAATAACCGTCAATTGCGGAGCAATGTCATCCATCGTAATGGTGCAAGTCTTGTTATCGCCATCGACAAGCGTAATCGACCCCGAGATGTCACAATCGCCGCCAATCACCATCGTATAACCGGCTTGAGCCGTCGCAGAAACCGTGTGCGTGCCGGCACTGATCGTGTTGGTACCAAGTGTCGTCGGAAGCAGATCGACAAAAACCGGAACCGAGGCAGGATTCAATGTCCCGCCGTTATTATTCGTAAGTGAAATCGTCACGGCGAGCGTTGTTGACGGCAATTCAATCGCGTGAGCCGTCATCGGAGCAAAAAACGGGATGATGGCGGTCGCAACCAGTCCAATCATCGAACGAAGGTGGGCAGGCATTTTCATAGTGATGCCACAGCCTAACACATGTCGAGCACAACTATCGAAAACTTGTCTAGACTAAGGCCAGACAAACCGCCAATCCGATCACGCCCATCGTATGTGCCAAAATCGACGCGTGCTGAATCTGAAGACGAAGCGCGATATTGATGAATAACGCACATGTTAAGAAAACAACGACAAGCAAATAGATCATACGTACGCCATCTTGAAAGCCATGATCCGCAGCTCCCCCTTCCCGAAACGCATCCAACTGGTCAGAACGCGAGTTTGATACAACCGTTGCCGTATCGCTTTCCGCGACTCCGAGCACGGCTTGCGTCGTCGTAACACTTGCCGCTTGCTCCTTAACAACAACCTTTGTTGGTTCTGCCTTCAATGACAACTTGCTCGTTCGAACGATGGCCGGATGGACAACAGGCGCATCATCCAGCTCCGTCCTGCTTGGAGTTCCAAACATCTGGACGACAAAAATCGTCGAAGTCCCTTCAAAATTTCCATATGAAACACCCACACCAATATCCTGATAATGAACATTCAGTACATTTGCACGATGCGTTGGACTCAGCATCCAACCACCTTGAACATCCTCGGCCGACGAGTAATGAACTGCCAGATTTTCGCCGCCATACAAATAGGTATAACCGGTTTGTCGAATAAAATCCCAAGGTGTTAATCCCTGCGGACTCTGATGTGCGAAATATTGATGCGCGAGCATGTCCTCAGCCTTTGCCTGCGCCGCCCGTGTCAGCAACACATTTGGCGTAAGCGTGTCGAGCCCATGCGCTTCACGTGCCTGATTCGTCAGCGAAAGAATATTCGCTGGAGTCACCGCGCTCGAAAAAAGCATGGTCCATGGCAAAGCGATCGGCAAAAAAACCGCCAGAATTTTCACGACGATCAAGGCAACGCTATACCCTGCCAAAACATGATGCCGCAAAGCATGCGGATGATGATTATTTCCCTCATGCGGGATAAACCAATCTTTCAAAAACGGCATAGCGTAATTCTATCACGGCCGCGCCACGTGAATCTAATATAAGTAAAAGCTCTCCGACGTACGTCGGAGAGCTTTTTACGTGGTGACCCGTGGGGGATTCGAACCCCCATTCTCACCGTGAGAGGGTGATGTCCTAGCCATTAGACGAACGGGCCTTATGTCGATAACCAAGCCTTGTTTTGTCTCGCCAGCAATTCTTCCGCGCGCATCGGCTCGGCCATCAATTCCTTGACGACACGATCCATGCGGACGCCCGTGACTTTGTGGAAATTCGGAGAGGACGGACCCGGTCCTTCCGAAGCTTTCACGAGCACGACATCGCCCGGCTTGATCCAATCCTGGAGATACAATCCTGCTTCCGGCGTATCCGCAGCCACATGCACCTGCTCCGGCGTCATGCCATTCGCGAGCGCGCCTTCAGCCATTGCGTGCGCAAAGATACCACAAACAACCAAAAGATCAAGCCCCGATCGGGCCGCAACCGCACCGATCTCGCGGTGGGCAATCTCTGCATATTGGCCAAGCTCGCGCATCTCTCCCAAACAGGCAGCTCGACGTTGCTCCGGCTTCAAATTGAGCTTCTGTAAATCCAATAAAGCGGCGCGAACAGATGCCGGCGAAGCATTATAAGAATCATCCAAAATCGTCGTGTGCTTGATACCTGGGATAAGACGCGTCCGTCCCGGCATCGGGAAGAAGTGTTTCGACATGGCGCTCACTTGATCCTGTGCGACATCGCAAGCAGATGCCGTACCGACCGCTGCGGCTGCGGCATAAGCGATCGGTGTTCCATAAACACCGTCAAAGAAAAAATCGTATCGATGTCCGTATTGCGCAAGGACAACGCGTAGCCCCTTGGGCGTATTCATCCGCTCCCCTTCTTCGACAACCACTCCGCACTCCAAAATTCGCACATCCGATGCATCCGTCTCACCAAATGTAATTACATGCTCATGTATCAAATGTCGCATGGCAAAAACACGACGATCATCTCCATTCAGAACGGCTGTTCCACCGGCACGCAGTGCCTTCACGAGCGTCGACTTTTCCTCGGCAAGTGCGTCAATTGAAGGATAGTTTGCCGTATGCACAGGCGGCATCGAAGGATCATCCGGTGTAACAGCCGTAATAACAGACACATCCGGTTTGGCAATCGACGTTAAATAAGCAAGATCCCCCGGAGCATCAGCACCCATTTCCAAGACATAGATCTTGGCGCCGTTTTTCCACAGCCCAAAACGCGCGGCTGTTGCAACAGACAAAAGCTTCAACCACTTAATCGGTGACCGTTCCGGATAATTGCTACGAAAAATCGTCAGCGGCAATCCTAACTCGTTATTAAAATTCTTTTTCGGCAGCAAGATCTCGGTTGGAAAAAGATCGCTTTGCAAAACCGCGCCTATCATTTGTCTTGTCGTGGTTTTTCCAATCGATCCGGTGATCGCGATAATAAACGGATGCTCACGCTGAATAACCGCTTTGGCGGCAAGACCGAGATAGTTGATAAGCGCCGTCTTGAGAGACATAGATTTCCACTAAAACACCAATCCGTTCTCGTTGCAAGGACTAATGCGTTCCGCTTGTGGAAGTAGCCGTCAAAACTGGCGGCAACGGAACATCGACAATCGGCCGTTCTGGCGGCACTTGCAGGTACGATAAAAGGAATTTCGCCAAATCGCCAAACACCGGCGCGGCAGAAGTCTCGGCGTAAGCGACGTTCTTAGGTTTGACAACCGTGACCAACATAACAAATCGAGCCTGACTCGCAGGCGCAAAACCGCCAAACGATCCGATGTTGGCGTCCGTCAAATATCCCTTCCCATTCGGATTCGGAATTTGTGCTGTTCCGGTTTTACCAGCCACATAGTAACCGGGTACAGCCGCCTTTTTTCCGTGGCCGCCTTCAACCACAGCCACCATCATGCCGGACACTAACCGCGACGTACGCCTGCTAATAACTTGGCGTATCAGCTGCGGCTCAACGACTTCCTTCTGGCCATCAGGATGCACAATCTCCTTTACGAGAAACGGTTTATACAATTTTCCGCCATTCGCCAACGCACCGTATGCGGCCAACATCTGCATCTGTGTCGTGCTGATACCCTGCCCATAAGACGCGGTAGCGGCGAAAATCTGGCCTTTCTTATCCAAAGGACGAATATCTCCATCCGCCTCCGGTTGAACCCCGACATCAGTCGGCTCTCCAAATCCGAATTTTTGGACATACTTGCGGAATAAGTCTTTTCCGAGCAAGCGCTGAACAAAAATCGTTCCCGTATTCAACGACTTCTGTAGAACTTCCGTCATCGTCTGAACTCCATGCGCTAACTTATCCGAATTTCGAACGGTAAAATCATCGATCTTTTCTTCACCCGGATCATCATACGTTGTCTCCGGATTGATCTTTCCTTCTTCAATACCGGCAGCCATGGTAATGGGCTTGAAAATCGAACCCGGCTCCGATTGATTGAAGGTCGGCGGATTATTGAGCACGCCAATCGAATCGATTTTTCCATAATTAGCGGGATCAAAATCCGGCGCCGAACACATGGCCCAAATAGCTCCCGTATCCGGATCCATCACCACAACCGACGCCGACTCCGCCTCCGAATCCTTCAACGCCTGACTGACACGCTGACAAGCCTCGTACTGAATAGTGCGGTCAATGGTCAAAACAAGATCCGATCCGTCTTTGGCTTGATGCAAATCGGTCGTGCTAATCGACAATTGCCGTCCCGCCGCGTCCTTCTCGACTAAAAGATTCCCATAGACACCAGCCAACTTCTCGTTATAGCTCCCCTCAATGCCATACTTTCCAACGCGATGATTCTTATCGTCTGTCGCGACAAAACCAAAAACCTGCCCTCCTAACCCCTGCTCCGGATACGAACGTACCGGCCCCTTGCTCAATCCGATTCCGCTTAATCGCTTGATACGAATTTCATCCGCCATCTCCGTCGGCACATCCTTGGAAAGAACTTGATAGGAGGATGTTGCGTAAGCCAACTGAAACAAAATCTGTTCTGCCGGCAAATGCAGCAAGGGAGCAAGCGTCTGTGCCGTACTCGTCGCATCTTGTAACTCGCGGCGTACAGAAAATACTTGCCACGCATCGCGATCCTTCGCTACAGGATGTAGACTACCGTCAAATCGGTCGCGTAAATAAATGGTTCCGCGCTTTGGAACGAGTTGAGTTTCAACCTCATGTTGATCCGATGCCAAAATTTTATAGGCCTGCGCTTCCAAAACTTGTAATTGAAAAAGCCTTGCGATAATCCCAAGACAAGCAAATCCCAAAATCGCGGAAACAAACCACAACCGTCCGCTTACGGTCGGCTGTCCGTCAGAAGCCCGATATTCACGACTCCAAGATCTACGCTTCGACACGGGTCGAGTATATCAGGATCGCTCAAAATTATCCCAAAGCACATGTGCCGGCTCAGCCAAATAATCAACGAGCTCTCTCCCCTCATCCGAGGCGGATACGGCTTGTTCCAACTTTTCGTACAAACCGTCATCCAAAACAACCTTGCCTTGCGTCGTAAAAGGGTCAATTACCAGATCCGAATCCGTCGATCCCAATTCCTCGATCAACGGCCCAAATGACGCTCCGGTACGATCAGAATTGCGCAAAGCGCTCGCAACACTGAGCGTTTCCTTTGCATTTAGAACCTCTTTGCCATGTTCCGACGCATACGCCCGCGCATCAAAACCAAAAGACGAATCCTCATTCTTATGCCAATCCCTAAAACCGCCCCAATCCGCCGCATCCGCCGTTCTTGCCAAGATATGCATGCCCAAAAAGGCATCTTCCGGCAAAATCCCGATATCCTTCCCATGCCAAAAGCGTTCCAAAATCATCCAACGGCGATTCCGCAGAAATCTCTGGAACAGGTTTTCCAAACGATCACGCTCAACCGTGTCACGCACATCCGGATCAAAAATCATGCGCACATCACCGGAAGCAGCAACAACATTCCGTTTTAATCCGAGCGTCTTCCCGACCTTGGAAAGATATTCTTGATCGTCGAGAACCACGTCCGCATCCAAAAAAATCGCCAATCCGTTTTTCCCAATACGATCAAATCGCACCACCGCCTCCGCTAATCCCCGATTCCTGGCCTCGCCGACATTCCCGCTCGACAATGTCTGTCCCGGCGTCGACGCATCAATCAAAAAAACAGAAATTCGATCCCGTATCTCTTCGCAAGCTTGTAAAACTTCTGCCGGAAATCGCAAATGCGCTCCAAAATGATCGCGATTGCGCCAGACCGGCAAATCCATGATCAACGTATTCGCTCGTCTCGCGTTTTGCCACTCGGATGATCCGTCATCCGGACCATTATTAACCACGCCTAAAACTTCGAGCGTATCGGATCGTAAATCGTTTTGCCTCGCAATGGACAACAACAAATTCACCACACGATGAACGGGCTCGCGATACATCGGAATAATAATCGCCGTCTCGCAAGCCGGATCAATAGCTTGCGGTACAAGGGACACTCCGCGCAGTCGATCGCGGACATAGGTTGACGCTCTCGGATTCAGCACGGCCATAGTGTAACATGCCTCTATGCCAAAACGTCTCTCCCTCTTGTCTTGGAATGTGAATGGAATCCGCGCCGCCGAGCGCAAAGGCTTCCTCGACTGGTTCCATTCAAGCAAACACGACATTGTTTGCCTGCAGGAAACCAAAGCGGAAGTCGGCCAGCTCTCGCCCAAACTCGTCCATCCGGATGGGTATGAGTCGTATTGGAGCAGCGCTATTCGTA
>CAZYKJ010000024.1:0-2071 GCA_964648065.1 uncultured Gammaproteobacteria bacterium | reverse complement strand
CCAGAACTGGCTGGTCGCCTCTCCGCACACGCAGTTCTGGGATGACACGGTTGAGGCCGGCACCGCCATCTACACCAAACAATCTCCAATTTTCGCAGAAACCACATTCGGCGATCCCTTCCTCGATGGCGAAGGTCGCATCGTTCACTTGGAGTTCGACAAATTCTATCTCTTCAATGTCTACTTCCCAAATGGCGGTTCCGGTCCGGAACGGCTCGCCTTCAAACTCGAATTCTACAAACGCTTTCTTTCACTGATCGAATCCTATCGAAAAAAGAAACCGATTGTCCTCTGCGGCGACGTCAACACGGCTCACGAAGAGATCGACCTTGCCCGACCAAAAGAAAACGCCAACACATCCGGTTTCATGAGGATTGAACGTGACTGGGTCGATAAGCTCGTCAAAGCCGGCTACATCGACACCTTCCGCATGTTTGAAAAAGGCGGCGAGCATTATTCCTGGTGGGACATGAAAACAAATAGCCGCTCAAGAAATGTCGGCTGGAGAACCGATTACTTTTTTGTCAGCAAAGAATTGGAACAACTCGTCAAAAAAGCTTGGATTGATAAAGACGTCATGGGCTCAGACCACTGTCCGGTCGGTATTGAACTTTCGATTTAACCAAAGAACACGTCGTAAAAATGTTTATACCGCGTTGCGATCTGATGCACCGCTTCTTTTCGCGTCATGCGCTTATTGTGCAAGTTCTCCAACGCCTCCCAAAAAATTGTCCGTCCAATCGCAAATCCACAGACTCCGTCGACGTGTTTGCCTGCAATAAGCCAGCGTTCAACATGCTCCACATCTTCCGCACGTCCGAGAACGATGACGCCAACATGCTCACGACCATCGCTTCTCGCCGTCTGCGAAACCAATTCATAGTCCTCCGTTGATTCCATCCCCTCGATTTTCCAAATATCCGGCTCAACCCCCGCAACATGAAATTGTCGAATCATTTCAACGGTTAATCGCGGCCGCATCGTCCGATCAAACATGTCTTGCGTGTAACGTTTCAACTCTTCTTCCGACGGCGTCACGAGCGGCTCAATCAAAAAACCCATGCCATGGCTATGGCAAAAATCCGACAACTCCTTCAAACGTGAAAGCTGCCGTAAATTAATTTCGTCATCTCCATCCGAACGATAACGAACAAGCGCCTTCGCATATTTCGGCCTGATCGCTTCGATGTGTTGCCCAAAATCTTTTCCGTATTGAAAATCAAATTCGTTCTGTCCGCTTTTCTCCGTCGTCAAAATATTCGTGATTCCCCTTGCAGCGCCGTCCCGATGGATCTGCGCACCGAACTCTTCATCAACGAGCAAAGCCGCATCCGCAACCGGAATCCCCATCTCAATTCCCGCAAGCAAGCCCTCATAAATCACCATCTTCAAATCCCGAATCTCATCGGGACTCTTCGTCAGATGTTTCTCGAAGGTCGAGCGATGATCAAACGCGAGGATCGCAAGTCTCGGCAAAAACGGATTGCGCATGCAGACATTCTACCATGCCTTTGACAAATAGCGCTTACGTTCCCGCTCCGGAAATTTCTCGATAGCATAACGCAACATTGTCCTTGGCATCTCCTCGCCATGTTCATCAAGAAAACGCTTCAGTGCCTCCACATCCTTTTTCCCTGCATCGCGCAACATCCAACCAACAGCCTTATGCAGGAGATCATGCGGATGTTGGAGCAGGATTTCTGCGATGGCAAACGTATCATCGAGCTGTCCGCGCTTGATAAACGCGGCCGTAGCAATGATGGCGACGCGCTCCGTCCAAAGATGCTCCGATCTGGCCATCCTCCGCAAAATCGATCGATTCTTGTCGGCAAGATATTCGCCAACGATTTTATGTGACGTCACGTCGACCAAATCCCAATTATTTACCCATTTCAGATGATCGAGATAAAACTCGTAGATCGTTCGTCGCATCACACTGTCACCACGTTCGAATGCATCAACCAATACAAGGAGCGCGCATAAACGCACCTCATGCCGCTTGTCCCTCACCAGTGTATCGATTTCCTGCAAGGGAAGATTGCGATATTTTTTGGCGACGGAACGCGTCTGC
>CAZYKJ010000023.1:0-9152 GCA_964648065.1 uncultured Gammaproteobacteria bacterium | reverse complement strand
CACCGAGATGGGTGTGAACGAGTTTTGGACGGTTTTCTTTCCAGCGTTTTATCATCCATTCGGAGATTTCGCGGCGCGAAAGTCCGCGCGAGGTTGGAGGGGCGATGGTGACGGTGAATCCGGCGGCGCGGAAATCTTCTTCAAGCGCTCCCCCGCCAGAAAGGGCGATGATTTCGATTTCGTAGTCGCTTGAAAGAGCGCGAGACAAATCCAAAACCATGCGCTCGGCGCCGGCGCGTTCGAGATTCCAGAGAACTTGGACAAGGAGAGGCTTACTCATTGGAGGCACGGAGAAAATCCGGATCGCGTCCGGCTTCACGCTCGAGGAAAATACGTCCGGCGGCGAGGACGAGACCGATTGGGAGCCACAAGCGTGGCGTCCAATAGGTTGTACTTGTGAGTTCGTAGCCGATCATACCGATCATGCCTACAACCAGATACAAATACGCTTCGGTTTCCGGATGGCCGGGCGTGAGTTTGTGATAAACGTAACGCATCTCGTTGAAGAGCGCGAGGAAAACGAGGGCGAGTGCGGCGAGACCGAGGAGACCGGTTTCGGCAGCGACTTTTTGGAGCAATCCGTGAGCGTCGAGGGCGGCGCCGAATTCGATTCCGTAGGCTTCGGTATGGGCGACGCGGTCAACGAAGGTTCCGGCTCCGACGCCAATCCATGGACTGCCGACGAAGAGTTCGTAAGCGATATCTGTGATCATGGAGCGTGAGTCGATCGAGGAGATGGCGCCGGATGAAAGGGAGTATGTGAGTTGAATGCCGGCGAGCGGGAGGATGAGAAGGCCTACGAGTAAAAGTTCGCGTGCGTATTTTTTGAAAGCATCGCGCCAAATTGTGGAGAAAAGAATAGCGAGCTGGATCGGGACAATGATCCACGCGGTGCGGGAGAATGTAAGAATCACAATGGCGCCCATCAGAGCGCAGGCGGCTTGGATAATGCGCTTCCATTGTCCTGCTTTGATGAGGGATGTGAGCGCGAGGCCGCAACCGATGGCGATCAGCTCGACTTCGGCGAGCGAGTGTTGATTGCCGCCGAGCGGATTTACTTCAAGAATCGGTCCGGGCATGGCGCGCGAGAGGGAGAATCCCCCGTCGAACGAGATCATATTGCGTAAACCGTCGAAGGCGAAAAAGACACCGACCATCAACAGAACGATAAGCGCGTCGATCAAACGTTTTTTGGAGCGGACAAAGTTGACGACGAGCGCGATAGACGTGAGATACACGAAGACGAGATAGCGCATCACGTATTTGAGGAGTTCGCCCCAAGCCGGCTCGCCCTCGGAAAATCCGGAGATGAGATGCGCAATAATCAAGAGACAGAATGGAAGCAGAAGCGGAAGCCACGGTTCCCAGTTGCGGTCACGTCTTCCACGCCACAAGAACAGAATGCGCGAGGCCCAGGCGGCGAGGAGACCGAGAGAAAGAACTTCGGCGAGATTGAGTTCGACGTAAGCGGAAAAGACGCGTTCGCCGATGCGGAACTCGCCGGTGTAGATTCCGACGAGAACGCCAAGCAACATCGAGAGCGCGAGCCAGAGATTGAAAATGGGATAGGGAAAGCGCCAGGCAATGAGGCCAAGCGTGCCAGCCATCAAGCCGAAGGTGATAGCTACGGGAGCGTCGGCGGCGACACCCATCGCAACAAGAAAAGACACGATAAACAAACCCCAGCCGATGCGCGGCCAGATACTTTGGGTTTGATTCTCTTCAACGAACGATGACATTGGTATCAATGATACCAAATTTGCAGGAAAAATGCGGAATAGAAACGGCCCCCAATCACCGAAGTGACTGGGGGCCGTGGGAGTGAGTGCGGAAAAGGGCGAACCGCACTCGAGTCAGAGCTACGGGCAGCTCACCGCCGCTCCGGCCGCCGAGGCGGGGAACGTCGGGAGCAGACCGCCGGCGCCGGGGCAAACGCGACCGCCCGCGAGCTTGGAGACCGTGTCGACGACGTAGGACGTCGCGCACACGGGCGCCGTGTTCTGCGGACCGGGCCACGCGTGGAAGACCGAGCCGCAGCGCAGTCCGGTGCGGTAGGTGCCGCCGCCGGTCTGTGCGAGGTCGACCGCGACCGAGAGGACACCCGGATCAGACGGAACGAAGCAACCGTTCTGATCGTAGATGCCCGCCTGCCAACCCGAGGGGCAGAGGCCGAAGGAGGCGTTCACGCAAGCCAGGTCGAGACCCAGCGAGACGTTGCCGGTGAACGGCTGAGCCGCGCGCAAGTCGCGGCAAGCCGTACGCTCGGCCGCAGCGGAGCCCACCGGAGGCGGACCCGCGTCGGAACCGGGCACGAAGGCGTCGACACCGGCATCGCTGCCAGCATCGTGACCCGCGTCGACCATGCTCATGCAGACGCCGTCGTCGATACCGCCATCGCAGTCGTCGTCGAGACCGTTGCAGACCTCCGTCGCCGGACCGACCGCTCCCACACAGGAGCCGAAGGAACCGAACGCGCAGGTGGACACGCCGCTCGCGCAGATCCCGACACCCGGCAAGCCGGTGACGAAGGGATAGCACGACGTCGTGAGCGAACCGCTACCGGCCGCGTTCTCGTCGATCGAGCCGTTGCAGTTGTCATCGACACCGTTGCAGGTCTCGGGGACAGGGCTGAGCGGCGCGGTCGAGGGGACGCAGCGGAAGTCGGAACCGGTCATGCACTGGTAGGTGCCTGCCGTGAGGCATCGGCCGACGCCGACGTTGCAGGCGTTGCCGATGCGCGGATCACCGCCACAGGCGGAACACGCGAGATCGCCACCGTTGCAGTCCTGGTCGATCGAGTCGCCGCAGGTTTCCGCGGCGGGACCGACCTCGCCCATGCAGGCCGTGTAGACGGGGTTGAGAGCCGCGTCCACGCCGAGGCATGCCTGGGTGCCGAGCCGACAGATGCCGATGCCGCCGAGCGCGCTCGCGAACGTCGAGCAGGAGCGGGTCACCATCTCGTCGATGGAGCCGTCGCAGTCGTCGTCGATCGCGTTGCAGATCTCGTCGGTCGCGGCGCCGATGACGGCGTCACAGGAGACGACACCCGCCGAGCACTGGTAGTGCCCGGAGCGCTGACACGCGCCGATGCCGGCGGTGCAGATCTGGGGCGTCGGGAAGACGCGCGAGTCGTGACCGCAGACCACGCAGGCATCGTTGATGCCGTTGCAGTCTTCGTCGCTCGCGTTGTCGCAGATCTCGGCCGCGGGATCGACCTCGCCCGTGCAGACGCCGAAGGCGCCTGCCGTGCAGGTCTGGGTACCCGCGCGGCACAGACCGACGCCGGCCGTGCCGGGTGCGCCGCTGTAGCAGGAGCGCGTGTTGCCGTCGATCAGACCGTCGCAGTCGTTGTCGAGGTTGTCGCAGACTTCCGGCGCTGCCGCGAAGGGCACCGCCGAACAGACGAGCGACGAACCGACGCAGGAGTACGTGCCCGTGTTGGTGCACGAGCCGATGCCGGCCGAACAAGCCATGCCGACGCGCGGATCGTGACCGCAGGGAGCGCTCAGGAGCAGAGCTCCGTTGCAGTCCTCGTCGATTGCGTTGTCCGCGATCTCCGCGCTCGGAACGACCTCGCCGGAGCAAGGGCTCCACGTGGGGTTGCCGGAGCCATCGAAGCCGGTGAACGTGTGCGTGCCGGGATGGCAGATGCCGATGCCGGACGTACCCGCCGGACCGCTGTAGCAGCCCGCCGTGATGTTGTCCGCCGTGCCGTCGCAGTCCTGATCGATGTGATCGGGAACGACGCCTTCGGAGGACGGCATGCCGGCCATCGCCGAACAGGTCTTCACGCCCGAAACGCACATGAACGTGCCGGTGTTGGCGCAAGCGCCGACGCCGACCGTGCAGGCCGTGTGAGCGAGCACCTGCGGATCGAGATCGCAGGCCGTGGACATGCCACCGTCGGACGTGCCTCCATCGAAGGAGAACAGCGGTCCGCGCGGGATGCACATCATCCAGTTGCCGCTCACGTCGCAGATCTGAAGACCTGCGAGGAGCGATCCGTCCGTGGTCGTGCAGTCACGACGCTGGCCGGGCTCACACACGCCGCCGCCGACCGGAGGACCGGGAGGCGGGAGGGGCGGGTCGGAGCACGGAGCGGCGGTGCAGAAGCTGGCGACCAGAGTCTGCGGATCGCAGACCTGGTAGGGGCAGCTTGCGACGCCGTCGCCGCCGGTGCAGCTCAGTCGAGCGCCCCGCTCGGTCGCGGGGCAGGAGGTGCCGGGCGTGACGAGCGGTTGCAGCGACGAGCCGGACAGGGGCGAGCACGCGGGGAGGATGAAGCAGCAGAGGAGGACGGCGCGGATCAGATCGGGGGGACGCAGCATGACAGGGCCTCTTTCTTCCGTGATGGAACATAACGCTCACGGAGGACGTTTTGGGAATCGAAGTGGGAAGGTGCGATACCAGACCTTGGCACAAATAACGCAAAATGTCAACCCATGGCTGACGTTCATTTCTTACTCATTACTCGACCTACAATTCCGTCAACGATTTTCCCACCAATTCTTTGTCTATATTCAAATATTTTTGGCTAGATTGACTTGTTTTTGCAAATTCGTGAGAATAGGGATGCTGGTGAATAATCGCCAGCAGGTTCCTGAAACCGCTAACGGAGAACTGCCATGATGTATGTGGCCCCGCACCCCGGGAAGGGGTCTGTTCCGTGAAACCGGGGACGAGCTGGCATAGCCGGCTAGTCTCCAACCGATCCTGGTATTTGCGCCCTGTCGCCAATTGCGGTGCTGGCGGCTAGGTCTAGCGCAAATTAGGGCACCATTCCCCGAAATGCCAGGATCCAGTGTCTTATAAGTAGCATCCGTTGAGTCCGCATTCCGGATGCAACAGAGGCCCCGCCATACCTCCGTTTGGCCGGGCCTCTTTTCCTTTGTCCAAGGGGATTGACAAATTCGTGAATTTCTGGTTAAGTCATTGGTCCCGCGATGCGGGATGCACTCGCCCAACCGGGCCTGCGCAAGCAGAGAAAATGTTCCTTTCGGGAAGACTGCGGCCGGGGACGGTACGTGTGCCCTCACGGGGCGAGTGGAATCTCCAGGGCAGGGAGATCGCCATGCAAAACCAGAACACGTCCTTCCCCATGGTCGCCTGCGACAATCGTTCGCATGCAACCCAGTCCCCGAGTCGCTCGGATCTACATCGTCAGGCAATCGGCCTGCGCATCACGAAGAAGATGATGATTCTCGGGCCGGGCGGCTTCAGCGCCCCGCAGCATCCCCTGCCCGCCTACTGCCCCGGCGCTCCGCGCCAGTGAACTACATCAACAAGAACAGCTGCGCTCCGATCCGTTACTACGGGTCGGAGCGCTTTCGTTCTCTTTATTTTTCCTTTCCCCAATCTGCTGGAGGCGTCCACGAAATAGCACAGCTCCAAGCCATCTCGTACAACGCCTTCATGACTTCGGCGATGTCCGCGCTGTCGATGATGACGCCGAGTCCGCGCGAGCGATGCGAAAGGATGTACACACGCGAGCCGCAAATTCCGAGATCGCCGGTGAAGGGTAATTTATTATAATCGATTTCACGCACCTCGATTCCGTTGATGTCGAAGAACGGAACCTTGAAACCGGGTTTGACGCTGATCAAGGCGCGACCGGAAATCTTTTTCGTGCGTTCGATACGCATTTCCGGTTCGATGCTTACGAGATCCATCAGCATTTCATCGACTGCATACAATTCCCAGATCGGTTCTTTGCTATTGGCGATTTCCTCGCGGATACTGATCAAGCCTTCGTCTCCCTCGAAGAAGCGGACCTTGGGCTTGTCCTCGACGGCATTGAAAATAGCCATCAAGCGAGGAAGTGTTGCGCTCAAACGATCGCGTTTGGTATTGAGCAAGCCCATATGCTCGCTGATGATGGACATCAGGCGTTCCGGATTCTCGGCAGAGAACAAAATCTTGCGGCCTTTCTCGAAGGTCGAGGCGAGTCCGCGTTTGCGGAGCGACTCGATCATCACATAGGTGGTGGAGCGATTGACACCGGCCTTTTTGGCGATGTCTTGGACGCTGGTCGGACCGAGCTCGAGCATGGCGACATAGACGTCGCATTCTTTATCCGAGAGGCCGAGGTCCAGTAGGCCGGCTTTGATGTCTTCCAACATATGGCAGAGAGTTTACCACGTTGTAAGCGCTTGCAGGGTGAGACGCGCGGTTTTGTCCCAGCGGAACTGGGTGGCATGCGTAAGGCCGGCTTCACGCAATCGATAGCCGACGGCGGGCTGATCGAAGAGGGTTTTGAGATGATCGGACAACGCTTCGGCATCCATGGGATTGAAAAACAACGCATTCCCCTCCCCGACCACTTCCGGTAGCGATGCGGCATTCGAAGAGATAACGGGACAGCCGCAAGCCATGGCTTCGAGAGGCGGCAAACCAAAACCTTCGTAGATGGAAGGTTGAACGTATGCGAGCGCGCCGGAAAGGAGCGCGATTTTGTCGAATTCGGAGAGATAGCCGGTGATGTGAACGGATTCGGCGCAACCACTTTCGTTCAGCGCTTTCTCGATGGCAGCAAACCCTTCGCCCGGGAGACCGGCGAGGACGAGTTGAAGCGGATCGCCGATGCCGCGCGATCGCTTGTAGCGTTTGAATGCTTCGACGAGCACGAGCAAATTCTTTTTTGCTTCAAGACGGCCGACAAAGAGGATGTACGGCTCCGGAATTTGCAGACGCATCTGCACAGCTTCGACAGCGGCGCGATCGGCGGGCTTATAGGTATCGTGATCGACGCCGAGCGGCGTCACAAAAATGCGTTCGGCAGGAACGCCGTAGCATTCCATGATTTCGCGCTTGCAGAAATTGGAGACGGTGATGATGCGCGCCGAAGATTTTGCGATGTCTTTGGTGGACCACTCGTGATATTGCACTTGGCGTTTTTTGTAGAGCTCGGGGAAGCGATGAAAGCCGACATCGTGTACGGTGACGACGGAGCGCTTCGGTGCAAAACGCGGAAGGACGTGGGCGGGAACAAAAAGAACTTCCGGCGGCTTCATCAGCATTTCGAGGGACAATCGGATTTGCGTCCAAAGATATTTGGGCGGCCACGTCAGCATGCGTTCATGCCAATTTCCGGGAAGGCGTTCGAGGCCCATCGACAAAGGCGAGTTTGAATAGAGAATCCACGCATGAGCCGAGGATTGCGGGTCTTGTTTGAGCGACTGTATCAAATGATGCGCATACCATTCGACTCCGGTTTTTTGGAGGCGATTGGCGCGCGAGGCTTCGATGCCGATGAGCATGGCGATATCTTACATAGAACAAGGAACATAGAACATAGAGCCCCGGCTTGACGGAAGGCACATTCCTTGATTTGATAGCCTTCCGTTCCGGAGGTGAGGGGTGGAAATCAACGTCTTCGCGGAAATGCTCTTTTGCAACATTCGCAGTAGCCACTATCTGTTTTCCACGGTAGATGATTGGCCAAAGCAGTTCTTCCAAGAGCTCGCGGCAGATCCGCTCAAGCTCGATGGACTGGAGCTTGGACCAACGACCGCCTATTGCCGTGGAACCCAGCCACTCCTCCTTGTTCAGCATCTGCCCCGAGTCTTGGGCTATGCCACCGCCGACGAGACGCCCAAGGTGCTCGATCGATGCGGGAAGCATTTGACGCAGAAGTCGATTCTGCTCGCCCGACTCAACGCCGATCAGGTCAGACGATTCCCGTTTGTCATGAAAGGCGTGTTCCAGGGAGAATCGTTCGAGAAGCGCATCGGTCCAGGCAAGCTCCGCCGCTCCTTCGAGCTCTTCCATGGACAGCACTTGACCGAAATCTACCTCGCCAAGCAAGTCTTGCCGGGTATCGCGATGAGCGCCTAGCGCTCTCGTGAAAAACTGAAAGCCGCACCCAGACTGGGAGCGGCTTTTACGTTTAAGCCGTGCGCGAAGATCCGTTTTCCGGTCTTCGACACATGAAGTAGTTTGTCAGGGCGCCGATAATCTCGAATGCCTCGAGCTCGCGCAGCTCTTGCCCATCTACGATGCCGAGACGAGCGACGAGCGCTTGGAGCTCGGCCGGCACCTCTTGGTCAAAAGAGGTCAGATCCACGATCCAGATATTGTCCGCATGACAATAGTAGTTCAACTCGAGTTCGGAGATGTAATACCCCTTCTCGTCAAAGCAGGAAATCGTGAAGCCCACAAAATTTACCCCGCCATCATCCCGATAGAACAGATCCAAACCGCATTCGATCGCAAGTAGCGGGATGATGTCTACAAAACTTACCTGATAATTGCGCTCGGTCGAGCTCATGTTCGGTTCAAGTTTTAGTCCTCGCCCATCGAGGAATCGGTAGAGACGTTCAAAGGCGCTTGAAGCATCGACGATCGTCTCAACAAACTTGGGCACCATCACAACCTCCGACGAATTGGATGTTCGAACAGAGCGAAACTACAAGAAATATGCGTGACTGTCAACCCTTGGAACTACGACGAGAAAATACTTCGCTTATAAATCTCCAAGTTTTCGAGAGCGATTCCTGTGCCCTTTGCCACGCATTGCTGCGGGTTGTCGGCGACGAAGGCCGGGACGCCGGTGGCTTCGGCGAACAAACGGTCCAAGTTTCGAAGCTGTGAAGAACCGCCGGAAAGCACCATCCCCTTTTGCATCACATCGGCGGACAATTCTGGAGGCGTGGCACGCAAAACGTCTTTGATCGCATCAACAATGCCTTGAAGCTCATGCTGGATGGCGTCGGTGACGTCGTCGGAGGTTACGTTTACGATTCTTGGAAGTCCGGAAATCATGTCGCGGCCCTTCACTTCAAGCTCGAGTTTGTCTTCCAAATATAAAGCCGAGCCGATTTTGATTTTAATTTCTTCGGCTGTGCGTTCGCCGACCGCGAGTCCGTGTTTGCGGCGTACATGCTCTTGGATTGCCGCGTCCAACTTGTTGCCGCCGATGCGTACCGAGGAAGAAGCGACGATACCGCCCAAAGAAATGACGGCGATTTCGGACGTTCCTCCACCAATATCGATAATCATGTGACCGGAGGCGGAACCGATTGGAATATCCGCGCCGAGAGCGGCGACGACAGGTTCTTTGATGATGTAGGCGGCACGTGCGCCGGCGGAAATGGTGGCGTCGATAACAGCGCGGCGTTCCGTGGAGGTGATTCCGCCCGGAACGGCGACCATAA
>CAZYKJ010000022.1:0-9610 GCA_964648065.1 uncultured Gammaproteobacteria bacterium | reverse complement strand
ACGCAACCATCGACGCCGATCAATTCCTCGTCCCGGAAATCTACGAGTCCGCTTGGTCCGCACCCGTCGAAACCGCACCCTGCAAAACGTATCGCGCCGCACTCGTGAACCATCATGCGCTCGCCTCCGACCTGATCGTCCGTGTGATGCGCGAGATCGCTCGTTGCAATCCCGATATTCGAACCATCATCATCCTTTCACCTGATCACTACAACGCTTCTCCGTCCGCCGTTCTGACGCAGGAGCTCGCATACGCCACAGCAGGGGATATCGTGACCGTCGACACTTCGAGCACGGCCCGTCTTCTCGAAGCTGTTCCGTCCGCACGCGATTTAAGCCAACCTTTTTTCAAGGAACACGGCATCGGTGTCTTGATTCCGTTCCTACATCGCGTTCTGCCGCGCATCGAAGTCGTTCCAATCATGATCAAAGCCTCGATCGGAGCAGGGGAGCGCGCCCGTCTGACCGACTGGCTGAAATCAGAATCCGCTCGCGGTGCTTTCATCCTCGTCTCCTCCGACATGTCTCACTATCTTTCCGAGCCCGTCGCCAAAAACAACGATCAAGTGACACGTAAAGCGCTCAACGAAAATGACGCCGGCTTTTTCGCCGGCGCCAAAGACGGTTTTACGGATAACGGCCCTTCAATTTCCGCCACGATCAACGCGATCTCGCCCAAATTCCATCTTCTCGGTCACTCAATCTCGAGCGACTACTCCGGCTCACCCGGCTTCACCACTTCCTACATCGTCGGATGCTGGGAATGAAGCACGCGCTTCACGACATCGAGTACATCGTCCTTCATGAGATCCGCGTGAACCTGTGCGGCGAGTTTTGGCTGCGTCTCATGGCTCAAATGTCCGGCCACATCATGCGCAAGCTCGGCTTCCATGACCAAATGAATCTTGTCCGCGACGCCTTCATTTGACAGCTCCTCGATGCGATCCACGATCAGGTGAATCAAGTGATGCAAGCGGTCATCATCCTTCAATTCCTGCCCAATAGCCTTCCCTTCATCATCCGTCAGATGATCTTTTGGGACTTCAATAACATCGACGTCTTCCATATTGTCATGATGCGCAAGCCAAAACTGCGCATGTATACGATCACCGATGACGATCAGCGTCGGTTCGGCAAAGTGTTGTAGTTCCTGTGGGATTTGCATATTACGGTAATTGAAGATGTTATGCCAAAGCCCATGAAAAGACGCAAGCGAATTGAAGATGTTTCAGATATTCATTGAAAGGTCGCTCGAAATGATCGCGTCTGCGTAGGCACTGGTCAATGGCGCTGAGGAGCGGCGCCTTGGCCTTCACCCGCTTCGCTAATTTGACCGCAAGCTCCGTCGCCGGAATGCCCTCCACCGTCCCAAGCCCCAAATCCGACGGCTTCTTGCTCTTCGCGCCCACTAAACGCTCGCCATACGTTCGATTGCGTCCGAGCGGCGACAGTCCCGTTACAATCAAGTCGCCCAATCCCGCCAATCCCGCCGCCGTATCTGCATGCCCTCCGGCTTTGACGATAATATGTTCCATCTCTTCAATCGCAAGCGCCATCAACATCGCTTTTGCATTCGTCGGATGTTTCAGTCCATCGCACATGCCAAGCGCAATCGCATACGGATTCTTCAACGCCGACGCCAAACCCACACCTAGCAAGTCCATCGATGTCGCACACTTGACCGTCTCCGTCTCAAGCAACATTTTCACGCGCTTCACCGTCGCCTTGTCTCGTCCCGCCACCACAAATCCCGTCGGCGATCCCTTCGCCATCTCCGTCGCAATCGCCGGACCTCCAAGTGTACAAACTTTTCGTCTCAAATTCGCCGGCAGCCCATCCGCTTCCGACAAAACCAGCGGCTCCAACGTCACGGGATCGATTCCTTTGGTGATACTCGCAATGACTTTGATTTTGTTCGTTAAAAAAGGTCTCGCTTGTTCCATGACTTGCGCCACGGCAAAAGAGGGGACGGCGACAAACACATCCTCCGCGTCCTTCAACACCTCGGCGATCTCATTCGTCGCCATGACATTCTTCGGAAAGCGATGTCCGGCCAAGTATTTGGTATTACAGCGATTCTTCCGCAAATCTTCCTCTACATCCGCCTCGATACAAAAGAAGCGTACCGGCCTCCCATGCCGCGCCAGATTAAGCGCCAGTGCCGAAGCCATGTTTCCCGCACCCAAGATTGCGATTGCAGCATTGTTCATGGCCCTAGTCTAAACGAAACCCGCCCCCGACGCGAGTGCGTAGGGGCGGTCAGTGTTACTTCTTCTCCCAGTAGCGTCCGAAGCTCTCCCGCATGCGCAGAATCTCCGAGCGTTGCGGATCGATGCCAAGCCTCACGGCGATATCGATCTTTTTCCCGATGGACTGGATCATCTGGCTGATGTCTTCGACCTGTTTGAAGACCAGGCTCGCAGAACCGCGCTGCTTGGTCTCGCGCTCGATTTCGTAACGCGTATCTGCGATCTTGGTCTCGAGCCGCAGGGCGTCGCTGAACGACTCCTCGCGCAGCAGGTCCCGTTCAGCCCTGATCCAATGGCCGTTCGGAACCTGCATCGTCAGCGTTCGAAGCACGATGTCGCGACGTACGATCTCTTCGTCTGCGACGGAGCGATACAACTCCTTCTTGAAGAACGTGAGTACGGCTTTGTCGCCGGTAATGATTTGCGGCGACTCACGGTCGAGCGGCCCGCTCATCTTGGTGAGCAAGTAGATCAGACCTCCATCGTCTTCCTTGAAGAAGGCGGGACCCTCATTGCTGGGAATGGCCCACGTTCCTGCTCCTTGATCGAGGATGAGCTTGTCCCCGGACAAGAATCCAAGCGTCAGGATGTCCGGCGAGCGATGCAGCTTCGGCATCGAATAGCCGTGGCTGTATTCCGCGATCATGAAGAGCTGTCCGATCTTGCCGGCGAGCTCGTTCTCGAGATCCGTGAAGATCTTGCCGCGCGCGGTCTCGTTCATCTTCTGGAGATTTTCGAGCTCTTGCTGGATCGTCGACATGCGACCTCCGTAAAGAGAAAAGGAACCGCGATGACTCTAACGAAAGCCCCCACCTTCGTAAAGGTAGGGGCGGTAGAGTCGGTTCGGTTGTTGTCAGCGCTTCTTGGGTGGCGGGATGGCTGGCGGCGTCGGCATGACGAGCTTGATACGGGTCACGCGGAAGGTGTTCACATCGCGCACCTCGACCTCGACGGGCTCGGGCTTGCCGGCGAAGGTGAGCTCAAGTTTGTGGACCTTGCCGCTCTTGGGCGTGTCCTTGAGCGAGCGCATGATGCCTGCCACGATGAGCGGATCATCGAACTGCAGCTCGACGCGCGGCATACCGGTGAGCGAGAAGATGTTCCCAGCTTCCTTGGCGAGCGTCGTCAGGAAGTCGTTGGAGATCTCGACCTTGCGCTTGGGAATCGTGCTGTTGCGGGAACGACCGGGAAGTGTCCGATGTTGATTCATACCTTCCTCCAGTAAGGAACCGCCTCGGTCGTAACACGAAGAGTCGCAAATGTCAATCCTGATTGGGCGAGGGAGCGAGCGGAATGCGCCCTTCGCGGCAGATCGGACAATGACTCGCTTCCCACGTCTCATTCGCTTTGCTGACAAGCGAGAAGAGTCGGGGAATATCGAGATCCTTGGAGGTGATTGCGACGCGCTGGCAGACACAGGCGACACCGACGACAAAGCCGCCGGCCGCACGCGTTGCCTTGATGAAGCTGCGCACGGTATCGCCGCTCTTCATGAAGTCAACGACCACGAGCACACGCTTGCCCTTGAGGAGGGGAAGGAAGGTGTCGGGGAAGCGGAACGCGATCGGTTCCTTGCTTGCTTTCAGCCCATACACACATCGCACCGGACGCTTCTGGTCCTGGCAGATGTACATGGACTTGGCAGTGAACTGCATGAGATTCGTTGCGCGCGGTGCAGGACCGGCAACGACATCGATATGCTCGTCGCGGAAGTGTTGCGCGATGTCGATGCAAAGTGTGCTCGCCGCCATCGAATCGGCAAAGAGCAGATCGCGCACGATCACGGATGATGTGTGCAGGTTACCGAGGGCAAAATGCCCGTCTTGCACCATGCCGGCGCGCTCGAGAACAGCAGGGGGAGTTTCGGAATAGGGCATGGGAATCTCCTTCAGGGCTGTCCGTGTTTGGCAACGTACTCGTCGCCATGCCCGACAACCGTGTTGATGGGCTTGCCCTCGCTGCACGGTCCGCTCCGGCGGCACTCGTCCGGCGTCCAGGTCTGCGGCGTGATCGAAACCTCGGCATGCAGAAACGGCACCTGAAAGTGCGCCGCTCCCAATCCGCTTCGATTCACGAACAGCGCGAGACCGATCACATCAGCCTCGACACTGCGCAGGCGCATGAGCACGGGATCGAAAGAGGATCCCGTGGAGAGCACATCGTCGACGAGCAGCGTTCCCGCACCTCGCAGACGCCTGACGTCCTCAGGCTGGAAGAAGAAGTCCTTCCCCAGCTTGCGATCTTTGATCTTGAACGCTGTCACGGCGCGGATGTTCCGCCGCTGGATGGCGCTCAAGTGCTCCGTCAAGAGCGTAGCGATGATGCCTCCGCCCGTCTCCGGACCAACGACGACGTCGATGTCGTCGCGATGCGAGAAATTGAGCGCCAGCTTGAAGCACAGATCCTTGAGCTCGCGCTCATGGCGCGGCTCGAAGTACCAGTCGAAGTTCGCATACGTACGCGAGTGCTTCCCCGAGGTCAGGACCAAATGATCGTTCTCGATGAAGGCGCGTCGAGCCTTGAGCTCCTCAATCAGATTCGATGCCATGTTCCACTCCTTGTGAAAGGTGCCGCCAAACCTTAGCGACATTCAGGCCTTGCCGCAAGCGCCATTCTGCGCTAATCTCGCACCGTTCGTCCTGATAGTTCAACGGATAGAATACGTGGCTTCGAACCACGGGATGGGGGTTCGATTCCCTCTCGGGACACCACCAAAAAGACCGCCGAAGGGCGGTCTTTTGTTATTTCTTCGTCTTCCATCCCTTCGCCTGTAATCCCGCCTCCGCTGCCGCAACCTGTGCTTCCTGCTTGCTCGTTCCTTTTCCAACCGCGATCAAGTCGCGTCCCAAGAATACACCGATCGTAAATTCCTTTGCATGATCCGGCCCGCTTTCTTCCAGGACTTTGTACGTCGGCGTCGTGCCCATCACTTCCTGCGCTGTTTCTTGGAATTTGCTCTTCGCATCCACGTACAATTCATGCTCCAAAATCTTGTTTAGATGCGACAAGATATGCGCCGTGATAAATTTCTCGGCCGCCGGCGTTCCGCCGTCCAGATAAATCGCGCCAATAATCGCTTCGATCGCATTCGCCAAAATGTACGTGCGCGCTTTTGAATTTTTGTCTTTCGCTTCACCCTTGCTCATCAAGATATATTCTTCAAACTGCAAATCGCGAGCAATACCGGCAAGTGTAATCGCATTCACCAATGCGGCGCGCCAATTGGTCAAATCGCCCTCGTCATTCGCATAATTCTTGAACAAGTATTCCGTGACAATCAATTCAAGAACCGCATCTCCAAGGAATTCGAGACGTTCATTGTGCGGATACGGATGATCGGCATTTTCGTTCAAAAACGAACGATGTGTGAGTGCCTGCAGGAGGAACGAGCGGTCACGGAAAGCGTGTCCCAGGCGTTCTTCCAGCGGGCCGTAGTCGGTGCTGGCGGTCATAATCGTGATTACATGTTATTGATTTGCGAGCTGTCTTGTTTCGCCTCAATCTGTTCCTCGGCACTCTCGTCGGTTTTCTCTTGTTTCTCGCGCGGCTTGTCCGAATCTTTCGAGACGCCCTGCGCTACTTGATCGCGATACACGGCACCAAGGACGCCGTTCACGAATTTGCCGCTCGACTCTCCGCCAAATGTTTTGGCGAGTTCAATCGCTTCATTGATTGCCACCTTGCTCGGAATATCAAAGTTGAATAACAACTCATAGGTTCCGATACGCAAAACATTGCGGTCAACGGTCGTAATCTTCGCAAGCGGCCAGTCCGGAGCAAACTTGGAAATCGTTGTATCGATTTCTTCTTGATGCCCGATCACGCCATCGACAATCGCTTGGGCAAATTCTTTTTCATCAAATTCCGCCGCATGCTCCAAAATGTTGCGCTCCACAATCTCCTTAGCCTCTTTATTTCCACCATAAAAATCCCATTCATACAGGGACTGCATGGCGAGTGCGCGGGCGAGATGACGGTTAGACATAGGAGAAGGTGCGGGGGAGAGAGGAGTAGCGCTATTGCTACGTCTGCTCTACTTAGCTTTTTTCATCGTGCTTATGATCGTGGTCAGGTCCGTGATTGTGGTCGTGATCGTGTGCGGCAGCGGCTTTTGTCTTGGCAGGCTTGGTTTTATCCAACATCTTAGCCAATTTTCGCTCGCGTCCTTTGACGTGAATGGCATGACCATTGTACTCCGTTGCACCCGGAGCGGCACGGTGCATTTTGTGTGCACGGCCGGCCTTGTCCGTCGTAATCGGAGGCTTAGTTAAAGCAAAATGTGACGCACGGCGGCGCTTATGTGAGCTGGTTCGGCGATGTCCGGGAAGACTCATAGCAGAAAAATCAGTATATTACCTAACTAGTTTATCAAAACCCCTTATTTTTGGCAAGATCTTGAAATAATTTAACCTTAGGGCTATTCTTGGGCCAACTCTATGGAACAAACCCTCGTACTCATCAAACCGGACGGTGTTCAGCGCGGCTTTATTGGCAACATTATCAGCCGTTTTGAAACGGTCGGCCTCAAGCTTGTCGCCTTAAAGATGGTTCATGCCGCTCAAGAAGATGTTGATAAGCATTATGCGATGACGGAAGAATGGATGATGGGCGTCTTTACCAAGGCCAAGGCCAAGTACGAAGCCAATGGTGAAGTTTTCCCATACGCCGACCACAAGGCTTATGGTGGTGAAATTAAGGCTGGCTTAGTCGATTTTCTTAAGTCTGCTCCGATTGTTGCCATGGTTCTCGAAGGGGAGATGGCTGTTTCCCAGGTTCGTAAGATGGTTGGTTCAACGGAACCGGCTTCTTCCGCTCCAGGCACTATCCGCGGCGACCTCTCGCATGACACCTACGCGCTCTCGAATGCGCAAAAGCGCCCGCTGCGAAACTTGATTCACGCTTCAGGAAATGTCGAGGAAGCCAAGAATGAAATGGCGATCTGGTTTACGGATGCAGAATTGCACAAATACGAGCATGTGAATGATCGCGTGCAATACGATCCGGAATGGTTCTTGTCGTAGAGATAAAAAAAATATAAAGACGAACGCTCGCATTTATGCTAGACTGTTCGCTATGGGTTTTGACGCGTTACGCCAACGTTTTCGCCGTTTAGGGCCGGGTTTAGTGACGGGTGCATCCGACGATGACCCGTCAGGAATTGCGACCTACATGCAGGCCGGAGCCGCGTTCGGCCTCGGCCTTTTATGGACCATGCTGCTCACCATTCCGTTCTTGATCGCGATTCAAGAGGCGAGTGCGCGTTTAGCCTTGGTGACGAAGCATGGCTACATAAAAAATCTCAAAGGCCGTATTTGGAGGCCGCTGTTATGGGTTGGCGCACTCTTATTTGTCTGCGTCAACGCATTCAATCTTGGCGCCGACCTTGAGTTTATGGCTGCCTCGGCGAATCTTCTGTATCCGATGCCGACCTGGGTGTGGCTGATAGTCTTTGTCGTTGCCACGCTCTGTCTCCAGATTTTTTTGACCTATAAACAATACGCAAAATATTTGAAGTGGCTTTGTCTTTTCCTGCTGGCCTATGTTGCCGTGGCATTCACGATCAAAATCGATTGGTCTGCCGTCGCGATCGCAACCTTTGTCCCGAGCTTTCAATTCACGCCCGAGTTCGGTTTGCTCTTTGCCGTTCTCGGAACAACGATTTCCCCCTATCTGATGGTTTGGCAGGCGGCACAGGAAGTCGAGCAGGACAATGAAGACAAGGCCGAGCATTTCGGCATCGATGATGAGCTCTATGAGCGCCGTGTTGATGTCGGTCTTGGCATGGTCGTCTCGAATGTCGTCGCTTGGTTTATTATCGTCACCGCCGCCTTTGTTTTGTTTGTAAACGGCATTCATAATGTGTCTTCTCCGGCCGAAGCCGCCATGGTGCTCGCACCAATCGCCGGTCCTTACGCCGCACTGCTCTTCACGCTCGGCATCGTCGGCACCGGATTGCTTGCCGTACCTATCCTTTCCGGATCATCGGCCTATGTAATTTCCGCCATGCTCGATTTGAAGCAAAGCGGTTTGAGCAAAACCTGGAAACAGGCGCCTGTGTTCTACGGAATCGTGATCGCCGTAACGATCGCCGGGGTGCTCAGTGCGTCCTGGGGGTTGAATCCCGTCCGTGCATTGATCTACGCCGCACTCGGAAACGCATTCCTGGCGCCGATCCTTATCCTTTCCATCATCCGTCTCACCAATGACAAGAAGTTGATGGGGCGTTACGTCAATAACCGTCTTTCAAACCTCCTGCTTTGGTCGACATTTTTCTTGATGTCCTTCGCCCTTGGCATGTGGTTCTATCTTGAACGTTGACCTCGGTTTCGTCACATGTGATAGTGAAGGGGACTGGTGTGAGGCTTCGGGCTAACGTTCGACTTATGAGATCCGGTCCGCGTATTCGCCGAGGCGAAGGGGCGACGATCTCGGGCGGCAGAATAGCTCTGCTCCATTTCCTTGAGCCGAATGCCTCACATCGGTCTTTTGTTTTCCCCTTGATCTCTTCACCGGTTTTTGATACCTTCTGGTAACCAAATTTTGCCGAGGTAGCTCAGTGGTAGAGCGCTGCCCTGAAGAGGCAGGCGTGGCCAGTTCGATTCTGGCCCTCGGCACCATGAAGACAGCTCCACTCACGGGGCTGTTTTCTTTTCCAAAAAAAGAATAAGCCCCGTACCGCGAGGAGCGGACGGGGCGGGAAGATTCAACCGTAGGCGCGAACCGGAAAACGGTTGAAGAACTGACACATGGCCGACACCATCCGATCCTTGCTGTCGTAGATCTCGAAGGTGATGCCTTCGCGATGCTCGTACATGGGGCGGAAGTTGGTGATGGCCACCTGATGCTGGAGAAGCAGGATGCTTCGCTTCTGCGAGAGGGCGTACTCGATGAGCGAGCCGCGTGTCTCGCTCTCGCCGTCGACCGCCGCGACCAGGAACTGCGACTTGTCGATGAGCTCCAGCAGCCCTTGCTGCGTGCGGAGCTTGCCGCGACGCTCATGCGCGTCACGATCTTCTTGCGTGAACCGGATACCTTCGGGAGGTGTGCTCACGCGCGCCATGACGCCGCTCGTGCGATTGCTGTACACCGTACCGAACTTCTCGAGCTCCTTACGCATCTCCGCGTAGCGCTCACGACGAGTATCGTTGGGTTCCAGTGTCCGTTGATCGAATCCGACGAACTCGATGCTCTCGAACTTGTGTGCGAGAAAGACGATGAGACGCGACATGCAACCTCCGCACAAAAAATACCACGGTCCTCATGCTTGCACAATCCGTCAACATCAAGTAAATTTTCTCCGCGCCAGTTGCGGGTGTCGTATAGTGGCTATTACCGCAGGTTTCCAACCTGCTGAGAGGGGT